>NZ_JBLEBI010000080.1:0-27337 GCF_047340315.1 Streptomyces sp. AF1A | reverse complement strand
CGGACGCATGCGGACAGCCGCCGCCCCCAGCGGGGCGACGGCTGTCTCGGGTGGGCCTTGGCTCGGCTCAGAGGGCGAGGCGCTGGCCGGGGACGATCAGGTCCGGGTCGGCGCCGACGACGGACCTGTTGGCGGCGTAGAGCCGCTGCCAGGTGGTCCCGTGCCGGGCGGCGATGGCGGAGAGCGTGTCGCCCTCGCGCACGGTGTAGGTGCCGCGGGACGCGCCGCGGTTGGTGTGGCTCGCCGGGCGTCGCGGCGCCTTCGCGGGGGCGGACTTCGTCGTCGCGCCCTCCTTCGCGGCCATGCCCGAGGCGGCCGCGGGAGCGGCCCCGTAGGCGCCGGCGCGGGCCGAGCAGACCGGCCAGGCGCCCCAGCCCTGGGCCCGCTGGACCCGGGTGGCGACCGCGATCTGCGCGCTCCTGGAAGCCCGGTCGGCCGTCGGGGCGTAGGCGGAGCCGCCGTAGGCCCGCCAGGTGGAGGCGGAGAACTGGAGCCCGCCGTAATAGCCGTTGCCGGTGTTGATGTGCCAGTTGCCGCCGCTCTCGCACTGGGCGATGCGGTCCCACACTCCGTTGTCCGCCGCGGCGGCGCTGCCGGCGGCGGCCAGCAGCCCCAGCGGGGCCAGCAGGGCGGCTGAGGCCAGAGCGGCCGTCGTGCGGCCCTTGCGGGCGCTGTCGTCACGGGCGGCGCTGCGGCCGGTATGGGCACATTCGGACATGTGAATCCCTCTCCACGAACCCGGGCTCCCCCGGGCGGAGCGCGCGTCCCCGCGCTTGACCGCGGTTCCTCGCGCCCGCCCCGTCCGCCTCGACCGGTGCCACGCCGTGCAGTGCCTGGTGCCGGCCGGCGGACGTACCCGAGCGGTGCTCGTTGCACACGGCGGAGGAATGTAAGGAGGACGAGCGGCCGATATCAACCAACTCCTCGTCGTTCCAGGCCAGTTGCCCGTTACCGGCGGGAACGGCGATTTTCGGCCACCCACTACATACGCTGATTTCCTGATTTGTCGACCACCCACCGAGGCGCCGTGTGACCCACTTCACCCGTACAAGTTCCTTGACTCCACGATGAGTTGACGATGAGTGGCGGGTTCCGCACCGAAGGTGACGCTGCGCAGCGGCCGGTTCGAACCGTGACCCGGCCGGGCGTGACCACCACCACAGGACGCCCGTTGTCTTCTTCATGAGCCCGGAACCCCGGGGCTCAGCGGCCGGGAGCCACCCGGCCGACCCAGCACCGCATCCCGAGGGAGCCACCCGTGCCGCGCATGCTCGACGTCAGTGACGCCGTACGCGCCGAGATCGGCGACGAAGAAGCCGACCGGCTGCTCGCCGGAGAGAACGCCCCGGGCAGTTACGACTGCACGTCCTGTCGCACCCCGGGCGACTCCGAGCACGAGCGCACCAGCACCGTCCTGTTCGTCGGCGAGGAGACCGCCGTCCTCGCCTTCGCCCACGCCGGCTGCCTGCCCTCGCAGGTCGTCCAGGTCACCGAGGAACAGCTCCAGGGCGCCGTCCGCTCCATCGGCGGCGTCGGCGCCCAGGTCGCCGGCGGCGAGCCGCAGGGGACCGTGCCCGAGCAGGCGGTGCTCGGCGTGACCAGCGGACTCGTCCTGATCGAGGGCGAGTTGCACCCCGCGCTCGTCGTCGAGCCGACCTCGCCCATCGTGCGCCCGGGCACCTTCGGGGCCGGCGACGACTTCCTGCCGCTGCTCATCGAGCAGGGCTTCATGCCGGTGACCGAGCTGGCGGCCGTGCCGCCGGTGCTGCACGGCTGGTCGGTCCTGCTGGCGATGGGCCAGCTGCACGCGGTCCTCCAGCCGGGCCCGGGCGGCGGTCCTGTGGCCTGGTGGCAGGCGCACCAGCCGCTCCAGGTCACCGACAGCTGGCGGGCCGCGGCCAACAAGCACCAGCAGGCACTCATGTTCGCCGCGCCGGTGGGTTCGATCGGGCGCCAGCCGCGCGAGGACCTGCTGCGCGAGTCGCTCGACAAGGCGGCGGCGAACGGCAAGCTGGTCGCGGCGGCGCTGCCGCTCGCCGGTACCTGACCGTCGTGCGGTGCGGGAGCGACGCGGCCCCGCACCGCGGGGAGTTGTACGACCGCATCCCTTCCGGGCTCCGGTCGTTTGGACATACGTGCACGCATACGACGCTCCGTCCCACCGGTCATCGTTCTCCTCCATCCCGTCCGCGCGGACGGCGCAGGAAGGGTGCGGTGGGGTCTCGGCCACGCCGATCTACGACACGCTCTACGCGGAGTGGGTCAGGACCTTCCGCACGCTGCCGGGCGACCGCAGCGGCGAGGAGGAGCTGAGGTTCAGCCCCTTCGGCCCGCTGCCGGACCGGCCGGGGGCGTACGGCGGCCACCGGGCGGGGTCGTTCAGCAGCTCGTACAGCGCCTACAGCGCGGGCGCGTACAGCGCGCGGCAGCAGTCGCAGTGGCAGCGGGTGGGCACACTGGGGCGGCCGCACCAGGACGCCGGGATGCACCATGTGCCGGCGGCGCTGCCGCCGGGGCCGCGCCGGGGCGCGTGACACCCGCACGGCGAAGGGCGGCTCCCTGGTCCTCCAGGGAGCCGCCCTTCGCGTCGTACCGCCGCTACTTCTTCTTCGCGCCGCGCTTCTCGCGCACCCGCACCGAGATGTGGATCGGGGTGCCCTCGAAGCCGAACTCCTCGCGCAGGCGGCGCTCGATGAAGCGCCGGTAGCCGGCCTCGATGAAGCCGGAGGCGAAGAGCACGAACCGCGGGGGCTTGGTGCCGGCCTGGGTGCCGAACAGGATGCGCGGCTGCTTGCCGCCGCGGACCGGGTGCGGGTGGGCCGAGACCAGTTCGCCGAGGAAGGCGTTCAGCCGGCCGGTGGGGACGCGGGTCTCCCAGCCGGCGAGGGCGGTCTCGATGGCGGGGACCAGCTTCTCCATGTGCCGGCCGGTGCGTGCCGAGACGTTGACCCGGGGCGCCCAGGCGACCTGGCCCAGCTCGGTCTCGATCTCCCGCTCCAGGTAGTAGCGGCGCTCCTCGTCGAGGGTGTCCCACTTGTTGTAGGCGATGACCAGGGCGCGCCCCGCTTCGACGGCCATGGTGACGATCCGCTGGTCCTGCACGGAGATGTTCTCGGAGGCGTCGATCAGGACGACGGCGACCTCGGCCTTCTCCACGGCGGCGGCCGTGCGCAGGGAGGCGTAGTAGTCGGCGCCCTGCTGGAGGTGGACGCGCTTGCGGATGCCGGCGGTGTCCACGAACTTCCAGGTCCTGCCGCCCAGTTCGATCATCTCGTCGACCGGGTCGCGGGTGGTGCCGGCCATCTCGTTGACGACGACGCGCTCCTCGCCGGCCACCTTGTTCAGCAGCGAGGACTTGCCGACGTTCGGGCGGCCGATGAGCGCGACGCGGCGCGGGCCGCCGATCGCGGTGCCGAAGGACTGCTCCGGCGCGTTCGGCAGGACCTCCAGGACGGCGTCGAGCATGTCGCCGGTGCCGCGGCCGTGCAGGGCCGAGACCGGGTGCGGCTCGCCGAGGCCGAGGTTCCACAGATAGGCGGCGTCGGCCTCGCCGCTCGGGCCGTCGACCTTGTTGGCGCACAGCACGACCGGCTTGCCGGCCTTGCGCAGCAGCCGGACCACCGCCTCGTCGGTGTCGGTGGCGCCGACCTTGGCGTCCACGACGAAGACGACCGCGTCGGCCGCCTCGATCGCGTACTCGGCCTGGGCGGCCACCGAGGCGTCGATGCCGAGGACGTCCTGCTCCCAGCCGCCGGTGTCGACGACCTTGAAGCGGCGGCCCGCCCACTCGGCCTCGTAGGTCACGCGGTCGCGGGTGACGCCCGGCCGGTCCTCCACGACCGCCTCGCGACGGCCGATGATCCGGTTCACCAGGGTCGACTTGCCGACGTTCGGGCGGCCGACGACGGCGAGCACCGGCAGCGGGCCGTGGCCCGCCGCCTCGATGGCGCCCTCGACGTCCTCGATGTCGAAGCCCTCTTCGGCGGCGAGCTCCATGAACTCCGCGTACTCGGCGTCGCCGAGCGCCCCGTGCTCGTGCTCGTGCTCGGCCGAGCCGTCGGGCTGGATGTGGTCGTTCATGAAGTCCGTACCTCGTCGTTCATCGTGGTGATCGGTGGAGCAGGCCCGGTCGGGCTGATCCACTACTCAAGTGTCGCCGGTCGCCCGGTCAGGCGCCTGGCGTTTTCCAGGTGGCCGGTGAGCTGCTTCTGGATGCGCTCGGTCGCCGCGTCCAGCGCCGCGCGGGTACGCCGCCCCGACCCGTCGCCCGCCTCGAAGGGGTCGCCGAAGACGACGTCGATCCGGGAGCGCAGCGGGGGCAGCGCCTTGATCAACCGCCCGCGCCGCCCGGAGCTTCCCAGTACGGCGACGGGCACGATCGGCGCCCCGCTGCGCACCGCGAAGTAGGCGAGCCCGGCGCGCAGCGAGGCGAAGTCGCCCTCTCCCCGGGTGCCCTCCGGGAAGATGCCCAGCACTCCCCCGGCCTCCAGCACCCCGAGGGCCTGGGTGATCGCGGTGCGGTCGGCGGCGGTGCGGTCCACCTTCAGCTGTCCGATGCCGGTCAGGAAGGGGTCCAGCGGGCCGACGAACGCCTCCTTCTTGATCAGGAAGTGCGTCGGCCGGGGCGCCACGCCCATGACCATCGGGCCGTCGATGTTGTGGGAGTGGTTGACCGCGAAGATCACCGGACCGGTGGCCGGCACCTTCCAGGCGCCGATCACGCGCGGCTGCCACAGGCCGTACATCAGGCCGACGCCGATGCGCCGACCGACCTCGGCGCCCCGCTCCGAGGGGACCGGGGGTCGGCTCACTTCCCGGCCCGCTTCTCCTCGACCAGGGTGACGACGCACTCGACGACCTGGGCGAGGGTGAGATCGGTGGTGTCCACCTCGACCGCGTCGTCGGCCTTGGCGAGCGGCGAGGTCTTGCGGCTGGAGTCGGCGGCGTCCCGCTTGATCAGCGCCTCGCGGGTGGCGCGCAGGTCGGCGCCCTTCAGCTCGCCGCTGCGGCGGGCGGCGCGGGCCTCCGGGGAGGCGGTGAGGAAGATCTTCAGGTCGGCGTCCGGGAGGACGGTCGTGCCGATGTCCCGGCCCTCGACCACGATGCCGCGCACCGCCGCCGCGGCAATCGAGCGCTGCAGCTCGGTGATCCGGGCGCGCACCTCGGGCACCGCGCTGACGGCGCTGACCTTGGAGGTGACCTCCTGGGTGCGGATCGGGCCCGCCACGTCCACACCGTCGACCGTGATGGTGGGCTTGTCCGGGTCGGTGCCGGAGACGATCACCGGCTTGCCGGCGACGGCCGCGATGGCGGTCGGGTCCTCCAGGTCGATGCCGTTGGTCACCATCCACCAGGTGATCGCCCGGTACTGGGCGCCGGTGTCCAGGTAGCTCAGACCGAGCTGCGCGGCCACGGCCTTCGACGTGCTCGACTTGCCCGTGCCGGAGGGACCGTCGATGGCGACGATCACGGGCTTGGCGGTCGGGGCGCCGTTTTCCACGGGGGACACCTTCCTGGTGCGGTGTGGGCGGGGTGCGGGGAGCGAGTGCGCCCCGCACAAGGTTACTGGGTGCTGGTCACTCGTCCGGACGCATGCGCGCCGTCGGTACCGGCCGCCCTACTGGCGCAGCGCCCAGCCGCGCTCCCGCAGCGCCTCCCTCAGCGCCGCCGACGCCTTCGGCTCGACCATGAGCTGCACGAGACCGGCCTGGCGGCCCGTCGCGTGCTCGATGCGGACGTCCTCGATGTTGACCCCGGCCCGTCCGGCGTCCGCGAAGATGCGGGCGAGCTGGCCGGGCTGGTCGTCGATGAGCACGACGACGGTCTCGTACACGCGCGGCGCGCTGCCGTGCTTGCCGGGTACCCGCACCTGGCCCGCGTTCCCGCGGCGCAGCATGTCCTCGATACCGGTGCTGCCCTCGCGGCGCTTGTCCTCGTCGGAGGACTGCAGGGCGCGCAGGGCCCGCACGGTCTCGTCCAGGTCGGCGGCGACGTCGGAGAGCAGGTCGGCGACCGGGCCCGGGTTCGCGGACAGGATGTCGATCCACATGCGCGGGTCGGAGGCGGCGATCCGGGTCACGTCCCGGATGCCCTGCCCGCACAGCCGTACGGCGGCCTCCTCGGCGTGCTCCAGGCGGGCGGCGACCATGCTGGACACCAGGTGGGGCATGTGGGAGACGAGGGCGACGGCGCGGTCGTGGGCGTCGGCGTCCATGACGACCGGTACGGCCCGGCAGTGCGAGACAAGCTCGAGTGCGAGGTTGAGCACCTCGGTGTCGGTGTCCCGGGTGGGGGTGAGCACCCAGGGGCGGCCCTCGAAGAGGTCGGCGGTCGCGGCCAGCGGGCCGGACTTCTCCCGGCCGGACATGGGGTGCGTGCCGAGGTACGCCGTCAGGTCCAGGCCGAGCGCCTCCAGTTCGCGGCGCGGGCCGCCCTTGACGCTGGCCACGTCCAGGTAGCCGCGGGCCAGGCCGCGGCGCATGGCGTCGGCGAGGACCGCGGCCACATGGGCGGGCGGGGCGGCGACGATCGCCAGGTCGACCGGGCCCTCGGGGGCCTCTTCGGTGCCGGCGCCGAGCGCGGCGGCGGTACGGGCCTGCGCGGGGTCGTGGTCGGCGAGGTGGACGACGACGCCGCGCTGCGCCAGGGCCAGGGCGGCGGAGGTGCCGATGAGGCCGGTGCCGATGACGAGTGCGGTTCTCACTGGGCGATGTCCTTGCGCAGGGCGGCCGCGGCGCCGAGGTAGACGTGGGCGATGTCGGCGCGGGACCGGTCGGACTCGATGTGTGCGAGGACCCGTACCACCCGGGGCATGGCGCCCTCGATGTCCAGCTCCTGGGCGCAGATGAGGGGGACGTCGACGATGCCGAGCTTGCGGGCCGCGGCCGCCGGGAAGTCGCTGTGCAGGTCGGGGGTGGCCGTGAACCAGATGCTGATGAGGTCGTCGGCGGTCAGCCCGTTCCGATCCAGGATGGCGGTGAGCAGCGTTCCGACCTGCTCCTCCATGTGCCCGGCCTCGTCCCGCTCCAGTTGGACGGCTCCCCGGACCGCTCGTACCGCCACGGCGCTGCTCCTCACTGACGTGTGCGTCTGTTGATGGCCCGTCCAGCGTAGTCAGCCGGGCGGGGGCGGGAGCACGGCGCCCGATCGCTGAGACGGGGCCGACCCGGTGACGCTTGCGTCCGGGTTGCGAAGGCCGGGCGGTTTATGATGCAAAGATGCCGTTATTTGCCGATTCGATCACACTCGGAGCAATGGCATGACGTCTGACACCTCGCGACGCACGGTGCTCGGTACGGGCGCGGCGGCGGCGCTCGCGCTGGGTACCGCGGCCTGCGGCGGCAACAAGAACTCCTCGTCCACGGCCTCGCCCGCCTCCCCCACCTCTCCGTCCCCCACCTCCCCGCCCGCGAACGGGTCCCCCTCCTCCCCGGCCGCCGGCGGACAGGCGCTCGCGACCACCGCCGAGATCCCCGAGGGCGGCGGCAAGATCTTCAAGGCGCAGAAGGTCGTGGTCACCCAGCCGTCCAAGGGCGACTACAAGGCCTTCTCGGCGATCTGCACGCACATGGGCTGCACCGTGAGCCGGGTGGCGGACGGCACCATCGACTGCCCCTGCCACGGCAGCAAATACCACATCGCCGACGGCGCGGTGGCGCACGGTCCCGCGACCCGTCCGCTGCCCCCGAAGTCGATCAAGGTGGAGGGAAATTCCATCCGCCTGACCTGACCGGTCCGCGTACGCTCCCGGCATGCAGCCCGAGGACCTGGTACGCGACCACACGATCTACTCCTGCGTCATGGGGTCACGGGCGTTCGGCCTGGCGACCGACGCGAGCGACACCGACCGGCGGGGCGTGTTCCTCGCGCCCACCGAGCTCTTCTGGCGGTTCGAGAAGCCGCCGACGCATGTGGAGGGGCCCGGCGAGGAGCGGTTCTCCTGGGAGCTGGAGCGGTTCTGCGAGCTGGCGCTGCGCGGCAACCCGAACATCCTGGAGTGCCTGCACTCCCCGCTGGTCGGGCACGCGGACGGCAGGGGCCGTGAGCTGCTGTCCCTGCGCGGCGCCTTCCTCTCCCGACAGGTCTACGACACCTTCACCCGGTACGCCCTCGGCCAGCGCAAGAAGCTCGACGCCGACGTCCGGACGACGGGCGCCCCGCGCTGGAAGCACGCCATGCATCTGCTGCGCCTGCTGACGAGCGCCCGCGACCTGCTGCGCACCGGAGAGCTGCACATCGGCGTGGGCGACCAGCGGGAGCCGCTGCTCGCCGTGAAGCGGGGCGAGGTGCCCTGGGCCCGGGTGGAGGCGTGGATGGCCCGGCTCGCGGCGGAGACGGAGGAGGCCCTGCCGGGCACCCCGCTGCCGCCGGAGCCGGACCACGCGCGTGTGGCCGACTTCCTGTTCCGGGTGCGCCGGGACTCAGCGCGCCAGGCGGACACGCACCACGAAGTCGTGCAGGGCGTCGTGGGCGGTAGGCGCCTCGGGCAGGACTGAGGCGGCCTGCGCCTCGTCGAGCACCGCGTGCAGCCGTTCGACGTCGGCGGCCACGCGCTCGCGGTCGACGGCGGCCGTCCCGTGCTCCCGCTCCGCCTTGGCGGCCATCAGCTCCGGCACATAGGCGGGGGCGTCCACCAGCTCCAGCAGGGTGGGGAGATGGGCCTGCACCTCGCCGCCGCGCATGAGGTGGATCCCGGTGAGCAGCACCCGGAACGTGTAGAGCAGCGGCTTGAGTTCGCCGGTCTTCTCGAACAGCCGCCACTGCGTCACCGCGAACCCCCGGTAGTGGTGGGCGTGGTGGCTGGTGAGCACGCCGGGGGCCAGGTCGGCCAGCTCGCGGTGCCCGTCGGTGGTGTGCACGACGAGCGGCGAGAGCAGCTGTTCCAGCACATAGCCGTTGCGGCGCAGCATCAGCCGTACGAACTTGCGCAGGTCGTGGGTGACGAGGTCCAGCTCGACGCCGTAGCGCACCCAGGCCCGCGACCGGGTCTCCTCCGGCTCGTGCAGCCCCAGGAGATCGGCGGCGGGCAGCAGATGGACACCGCGCAGGTCCACGTCCGAGTCCTGCGAGGGGAAGCCGTACAGGTGGGCTCCGGAGACGGTCGCGAACAGCAGGGGGTCGGGCTGCTCGGCGACCACGGGCCTCAGGTCCAGGTCGAGGTTGTCGATCACGGGGCTAAGCGTCCCAGAGCGCGCCCAGCCCCAACAGGTCGCCCCGGTACTCGATGCGCTCGGCCCAGTCGGCGGGCCAGGCGTCCGCGCCCAGCCACGCGCCCGCGAAGGCGCCGGTCAGGCAGGCGATGGAGTCGGAGTCGCCGGACGAGCAGGCGGCCCGGCGCAGGGCGGTGACGGGCTCGCCGGGGAAGAGCAGGAAGCACAGCAGCCCGGTGGCGAGGGCCTCCTCGGCGATCCAGCCCTCGCCGGTGGCCAGGCAGGGATCGACCTCCGGGGAGGTGGTGCGCACGGCCTCCTCCAGCCGGGCGAGGATACGCAGGCACTCGTCCCAGCCGCGCGCGATGAAGTCCTCGGGGGTGGGGTCCTGGGACCGGGTCCACAGGTCGCCGAGCCAGGTGTGGTCGTAGCGGGTGCGGTTGTCGAGCGCGTAGGACCGCAACTGCCCGACCAGGCCGGCCGGGTCGGTGCCCCCGGCGAGCAGGTGAACGGCGCGGGCGGTGAGGTCGGAGGCGGCCAGCGCCGTGGGGTGGCCGTGGGTGAGCGCGGACTGCAACTGGGCGGCGCCCGCGCGCTGTTCGTCGCTCAGCCCCGGGGCCAGCCCGATCGGGGCGACGCGCATGTTGGCTCCGCACCCCTTGGAGCCGAGTTGGCTGGCGTCCTGCCAGGGCCGGCCCTCCTCCTTGAGCAGGGCGCACGCGGTGAGGCAGGTGTTGCCCGGGGCGCGGTTGTTGTCCGGCGACTGGTACCAGTCCACGAACTCCTCGCGCAGCGGCCGCTCCAGGCGCTGCGGCGCCAGGTACCCGCGCTCCATGGCCGTGCGGAGCCCGCGCCCGAGGGCGAGGGTCATCTGCGTGTCGTCGGAGACGAAGGCCCGCTGCGGCAGCTCCATCTCCCGCCAGGGCCCGCACTTGGCGAGGATCTGCGGCACGTCGTTGAACTCGGTCGGGAAGCCGAGGGCGTCCCCGAGGGCGAGGCCGAGAAGTGCGCCGGTAGCCGCCTGCTGTGGCATGAGAATCACCGTCCCCCTTTATCGTCATCTTGACAATAAAGGGGGACGGTGGTCAGCGCAAGGGGCGCTTCTAGAGATCGACTTCCTTCATCAGCATGCCGACCTCGGTGTTGGACAGGCGGCGCAGCCAGCCCGACTTCTGGTCGCCGAGCGTGATGGGCCCGAAGGCCGTGCGCACGAGCTTGTCGACCGGAAAGCCGGCCTCCGCCAGCATCCGGCGCACGATGTGCTTGCGGCCCTCGTGCAGGGTCACCTCGACCAGGTAGTTCTTGCCGGTCTGCTCCACCACCCGGAAGTGGTCCGCGCGCGCGTAGCCGTCCTCCAGCTGGATGCCGTCCTTCAGGCGCTTGCCGAGGTCGCGCGGGATCGGGCCGACGATGTGCGCGAGATAGGTCTTCTTCACGCCGTACTTCGGGTGCGTGAGGCGGTGCGCCAGCTCACCGTGGTTGGTGAGCAGGATGACGCCCTCGGTCTCGGTGTCGAGCCGGCCGACGTGGAAGAGCCGGGTCTCGCGGTTGGTGACGTAGTCGCCCAGGCACTGCCGCCCCTCCGGGTCCTCCATGGTGGAGACGACACCGGCGGGCTTGTTCAGCGAGAAGAACTGGTACGACTGCGTCGCGACCGTCAGGCCGTCGACCTTCACCTCGTCCTTCTCCGGGTCGACCCGGCGGCCCTGCTCGGTGACGATCTCGCCGTTGACCTCGACGCGGGCCTGGTCGATCAGCTCCTCGCAGGCGCGCCGGGAGCCGTAGCCCGCGCGCGCGAGGACCTTCTGCAGCCGCTCGCCCTCCTGCTCGGCGCCCGGGAAGGTCTTGGGCAGCTTGATGTCCTTCTTGCCGGCGTACCGCTCCCGGTTGCGCTCCTCGACCCGCGTCTCGTACTCGCGCGAGCGCGCGGGGGCCGTACGACCGCGCTGCTGGGGCTGTTTGGGCCCGCCCTTCACGCCGCCCCGCGCGGAGCCGCCGCGCCCGGACTTGGGGCCGTCCTTGGTCGCGCCGGGGCCGACGTCGTAGCGGCGCTCCTCCGGGCGGGGCTTGCGGGGACGGCCCTGCCCCTGCCGCTCGTCCCGGTTGTTGCCGGCGCCGCGGTAGTTCCCGCGTCCGCCACTCTTTCCGCTGCCGCTGCTTCGCATCAAGGTTTCCGTCTAGTCGTCTTCGTCCTGAGCACCGGGCGCGTCGGGCGCGTCCGGGTCGAACGACGGGACCCCCTCCTGGGTCTCGGCCTCGATCGCCTCCGCCTCCGGGAGGAAGGGCGCGAGCTCCGGAAGCTCGTCCAGGCCACGCAGGCCCATCCGCTCCAGGAAGTAGTTCGTCGTCCTGTACAGGATCGCACCTGTTTCGGGTTCCGTGCCCGCCTCCTCGACCAGACCGCGCTGCAGGAGGGTGCGCATCACGCCGTCGCAGTTGACTCCGCGCACGGCGGAGACGCGGCTGCGGCTGACCGGCTGGCGGTAGGCGACGACCGCGAGGGTCTCCAGTGCCGCCTGGGTGAGGCGGGCGGTCTGGCCGTCCAGGACCAGCCGCTCTACGGCGGGCGCGTAGGCGGCGCGGGTGTAGAAGCGCCAGCCGCCCGCGACGTACCGCAGCTCGAAGCCGCGGCCCTGCACGGTGTACTCGTCGGCCAGCTCGCGCAGCGCGTCCGCGATCTGCCGCTTCGGCCGCTCCAGGATCTTGGCCAGGTGGTCCTCGCCGGCCGGCTCGTCCACGACCATGAGGACCGCCTCCAGGGCGGGCTTGAGGTCGAGTTCGGCGACGCCGCGCAGCCCCTGCGGGAGCTCGGTGGTGTCCTCGGTCACGGCTTCTCCTCCTCCTTGGGCGCCTCGGGCGGCCGGTCGAACTCGTCGGTGACCACGGGGGCCGCGTCCCCCTCGCCGCCCGTCCAGCGCACGATCAGCTCGCCGAGCGCCGCCTCCTGCTCCAGAGCGACGGCCTTCTCCCGGTACAGCTCCAGCAGCGCGAGGAAGCGGGCCACGACCGTGAGGGTGTCGTCGGTGTCCTCCACCAGCGCCCGGAAACTGGCCTCGCCCAGCTCCTTCAGCCGCGCGACCACGATCCCGGCCTGCTCCTGCACGCTGACCAGCGGGGCGTGGATGTGGTCGACGTACACCTGCGGCTTGGGCTTGGGCTGCATCGCCTTGACCGCGAGCCGGGCGAAGCCCTCGGGCCCGATGCTGATGACGACCTCGGGCAGCAGCTCGGCGTGCTCGGGCTCCAGGCCGACGGTACGGGGGTGGCGCCGGGCCTCCTCGTCCATGCGCGCGTTGAAGATGTCCGCGATCTGCTTGTAGGCGCGGTACTGGAGCAGCCGCGCGAACAGCAGGTCCCGGGCCTCCAGCAGTGCCAGGTCGGCCTCGTCCTCCACCTCGGCGGCGGGCAGCAGCCGGGCCGCCTTGAGGTCGAGCAGCGTGGCGGCCACGACGAGGAACTCCGTCGTCTGGTCCAGGTCCCAGTCGGGGCCCATGGCGCGGATGTGGGCCATGAACTCGTCGGTGACCTTGGACAGGGCGACCTCGGTGACGTCCAGCTTGTGCTTGGAGATCAGCTGGAGGAGAAGGTCGAAGGGGCCCTCGAAGTTCGACAGGCGGACCTTGAAGACGCCGTCACGGGACTCCTCGGGCTCGGACACCGCGAACCCGTCGGGTACGACGGCTCCGAGCGCCCCCGCCTCGATCGGGGCCTCGCCCTCGGCGGGCGCCTCCGCCTCAGCAGTGACCTCGACCTCGATCGGGGCCCCGCCCTCGACGGGCGCCTCCGCCTCAGCAGTGGCCTCGACCGCAGCCGGCGCCTCCGCCTCGGCCGGTACTGCCGCCTCCGCCCGGATCTCCGCCCCGGGCTGGGCCTCCACCTGAGCCACGACCTCGACCGCAGCCGGCGCCTCTGCCTCTTCGGCCGGTACCTCCGCCTCGGCCGGTGCCGCCGCCTCCGCCGCGACCTCCGCCCCGGACGGGGCCCCTGCCTCCGCCGGGATCTCCGCCTCGGGGGCGGGCTCGGTCCTCGGTGGCACCCGCGGGACCCCCGGTCCCCGTCCCAGCGCACGCCGACGGGCGGCACCGGCGCCGGAGGGGGGAACGTCGTTCGAGGTCATAGCCCCCGCAGGCTACCGCTACCGCCCACGCAGCCGCCGCACGAGGATGCTCGCGTCCCCGCGGGACTCCAGGTCCGCCAGGACCACGGCCACCGCCTCGCGGACGATGCGCCCGCGGTCCACCGCCAGCCCGTGCTCGCCGCGCAGCACCAGGCGCGCGTGCTCCAGGTCCATCAGCTCCTCGGCGGAGACATACACCGTGATCTTCTCGTCGTGCCGCTCGCGCCCGCTGGGCCGCCGGGCCGCCTGACGCCCCCGCTTGCGCGGCTGCGCGGCGGCGGCAGAACCTTCCTGCGCCGCCTGGCGCCGCGCCGGCCGGGCGCGGGACTCACCGTTCTCGGCGGGCGGTGCCTCCGCCGCGACGTGCTCCGCGCCCTCGCCGTCGCCGCTCTGCACGGGCACGGACGGCGGCACGTCCTCGGCGGCGGCCGCGTCGTCGCTCTCCCCGGCGGGAGCCGGCACCCGGGCCTCACCGTTGGCCGTGCGCCGCGGAGTCGACGGCTGGAGCGCCATCCCCCCTGTCGTACGGAAGAGTTCGTCGGCTCCGGGCAGACTCACTCGGCGTGACACCGGGCGAGCACCTCCCTGGCGAGCTGGCGGTAGGCGGCGGCACCGACGGAGTTGGAGGCGTAGGTGGTGATCGGCTCACCGGCGACCGTGGTCTCCGGGAAGCGGACCGTACGCCCGATGACCGTGTGGTAGACGTGGTCCTCGAACGCCTCGACGACGCGCGCGAGCACCTCACGGCTGTGCACGGTGCGCGAGTCGTACATCGTGGCGAGGATGCCGTCCAGCTCCAGGTCGGGGTTGAGCCGCTCCTGGACCTTCTCGATCGTCTCGGTCAGCAGGGCCACGCCGCGCAGGGCGAAGAACTCGCACTCGAGCGGCACGATCACCTTGTGCGCGGCCGTCAGCGCGTTGACGGTGAGCAGGCCGAGCGAGGGCTGACAGTCGATCACGATGTAGTCGTAATCGGGCATCAGCGGCTTGAGCGCCCGCTGCAGCGTCGACTCGCGCGCCACCTCGGAGACCAGCTGGACCTCGGCGGCCGACAGGTCGATGTTGGACGGCAGCAGGTCCATGTTGGGGACCGCCGTCTTCAGCAGGACCTCGTCGGCGGACATGCCCCGCTCCATGAGCAGGTTGTAGACCGTCAGGTCGAGTTCCATCGGATTGACGCCGAGGCCGACCGACAGCGCGCCCTGCGGGTCGAAGTCCACGAGCAGCACGCGCCGGCCGTACTCCGCGAGCGCGGCACCCAGGTTGATGGTCGACGTGGTCTTGCCGACGCCGCCCTTCTGGTTGCACATCGCGATGATCTTCGCGGGGCCGTGGTCGGTCAGCGGGCCCGGGATCGGGAAGTACGGCAGCGGGCGTCCGGTCGGGCCGATGCGCTCGCGGCGCTGGCGGGCCGCGTCGGGCGCGAGCGTGGCCGCGTACTCGGGGTCGGGCTCGTACTCGGCGTCGGGGTCGTAGAAGTGCCCCTCGGGCAGTTCGTCGTAGTCGGCGAAGTGGTTGTGGGGCGCGCCACTTCCGTCGCCGGCCATGGCGTTCACGTGATGGCCATCCATGCTCTGGTGTGCAGTCCCGGCCGCGTGCGGACCGGAACTCTGGTGGGCTGCGAAGGTGCGCACAGCTACGGAGCCGACAGCCTCGAATCCCGCGGGGCCCTGGCCCCGTGCGGGCATTCCTGGTCGACCACCCCCGGGAGAAAATGTCGACTCATTCACAAGTCGTCTTACCTCCTTGGTGACCAGGAAACTTCTAGACAAGGTCAGCGTGGCACCATGCCGACGGTTGGCGACTCTATGGCGTGTCGGCGGTCCGCAGCAACACAATCCGCCGGACCCGGCAGGATGTGTCGGCAATGAAACATCTCGCTGTCAAGGGCGTACGGCCGTCGCACAGCAGGTTTCACCGGTGTACGAATCGGTCGAAGGGTTGCGTTCGAGGCGAGTTGGCCAAGAGTCGCCAAGTGACCATACACACATCCGGCCGGACCTTGTCGGGCAAGGTCCGGCCGGGTGCGCGCCGTTGACGACGTGTGTTGACGAATCGCCTTTTACCCGCTGGTGACTTAGCGACTCGGCAGGTCACAGGGGCCGGCGGGGCCTCAGCCGAGCAGGGCCTCCAGCTCGGCGTGCTCCAGGCCGTGCGCCTCGGCGACCTCCTTGTAAACGACCTTGCCGTCATGGGTGTTGAGGCCCTTGGCGAGCGCGGCGTCGCGGCGCAGCGCCTCCACCCAGCCGTTGTTGGCGAGCGAGACGATGTACGGCAGCGTCGCGTTGGTGAGGGCGTTGGTGGAGGTGTTGGGCACACCGCCCGGCATGTTGGCGACGCAGTAGAAGACCGAGTTGTGGACCTGGAAGGTCGGCTCGGCGTGCGTGGTGGGACGGGAGTCCTCGAAGCAGCCGCCCTGGTCGATCGCGATGTCGACAAGGACACTTCCGGGCTTCATCCGGGACACCATCTCGTTGGTGACCAGCTTCGGGGCCTTGGCGCCCGGGATGAGGACCGCGCCGATGACGAGGTCGGCGTCCAGGACGGCCTTCTCCAGCTCGAAGGCGTTGGACATGATCGCCTTGACCTTCGTACCGAAGATGCGGTCGGCCTCGCGCAGCTTGTTGATGTCGCGGTCCAGCAGGGTCACCTCGAAGCCCATGCCGACGGCGACCTGGGTGGCGTTCCAGCCGGAGACGCCGCCGCCGATGACCACGGCCTTGGCCGGGGTCACGCCCGGGACGCCGCCGGGCAGCACGCCGCGGCCGCCGGCCGCGCGCATCAGGTGGTAGGCGCCGACCTGCGGGGCCAGCCGGCCCGCGACCTCGGACATCGGGGCGAGCAGCGGCAGCGCGCGGTTCGGCAGCTCGACGGTCTCGTAGGCGATCGCCGTGGTGCCGGACTCGATGAGGGCGTCCGTGCACTCCTTGGAGGCGGCCAGGTGCAGGTAGGTGAAGAGGATCTGGTCCTTGCGGAGGCGGTGGTACTCCTCCGCGATGGGCTCCTTGACCTTGAGCAGCAGGTCGGCGGTGGCCCACACCTCGTCGGCGGTGCCCAGGATCTGGGCACCGGCGGCCACGTACTCGTCGTCCGTGATCGAGGAGCCGAGGCCGGCGCCGCGCTCGATGACGACCTGGTGCCCGTTGCGCACCAGCTCGTGCACACCGGCGGGGGTGATGGCCACCCGGAACTCGTTGTTCTTGACCTCGCGGGGGATGCCGACCTTCACGTCGATCACGGTCCTTGGCTCAGAGGGTATGGGGGTGCATTGAAGACGTACCCAGACATGCGGGGGCATACCGGGAGACACCGCAGGAGCACGCGGCAGAGCCAGTTTAATGAAGGTGTTGCGGCTGTCTAGCCTTTCATTGCATCAATCTTCAGTTGATGGACTGCGGATTTCGCAGGCATTAGCGTCGCGTTCCGGGCGTGGTTCGCTCTCCGCCGTCTCCTCGTCGAGCAGGTGCTCGGCCGCCGAGCGGTGCAGCCGGGCGGCGGTCGGGTCGCCGAGGCGCTCCAGGGTGTCGGCCAGCCGCAGCTGCAGCGCGGCCTGCAGCCGGACGTCCTCCGCGCGCCGCGCCCACTCCACCGCCTCCAGGCAGGTCTGCAGCGACTCCTGGGGGCGGCCCGCGTACTCCTGGACCCGGGCGGTCTCGCTCAACGCCCGCGCGTGGGAGGCCACATCGCCGCTCCTGCGGTAGGCCGCTGCGGCCGCCCGCCAGTTCCGCAGCGCCTCTCCGTAGCGGCCCGCGTAGGTGTGGGCGGTGGCCATCCGCCCGTACAGCCGGGCCGCCTCGGCGCGCTCGCCCCGGGCCAGCCGTTCGGACAGGGCCCGCCCGAACCAGTCGGCGGCCCGGTCGTAGTCGCCGAGCTCCTGGTGGGCGCCGCCTACGGATTCCATCGCGCGGCCGGTCGCGTAGGGGTCGTTCGCCTCCCGTGCGGCGTCCAGCGCGGCCCGGTAGCGGGCCAGCGCCTCCCGGGTGCGGCCGGTCTGCGCGTCGAGATCGCCGAGGTTCAGCAGGGCCGCGGCCTTCTCCCGGGGCAGTCCGCGTCGCTCGGCCACGTCCAGGACGAGGCCGTGCACGCCGTACAGGTCGGCGGCGGCCTGGGTCCCGACATGCGCCGCCAGCGCCCTCACCAGCTGGGACAGCAGCCGCCGGGCCAGGGTGTCCAGCTCGCCGTCGGCCACCGCGAGCCGCGCGGAGGCCAGCAGGGCGGGCCGCCGGATGCGCAGCCAGTCGGCGGCCGCCCGGGGGTTCGGAAACCGCAGCGCGGGCGGCATGGCCTGGAGCTTCTCGCGGGACTGCGGGCTGTCCGTCTCGGTGATCGCCCGGCAGGACTGCAGCAGCCGTACCGTCCGCTCCAGCATCCGGGCCCGGGCCAGCTGCAGCTCCGCGGGCCGCTCCCGGCGCTCCGCGGCGGCGCGCAGCAGCGGGTGCAGGCAGCCGGGGACGCCGTACTCGGGCAGCGGCGAGTCCGCCGCGTGCAGCAGGCCGTGGGCGACGAAGTCCTCCAGGGCGGCGCGGGCGGCCTCCACGGAGCAGCCGGCCAGGGCGGAGGCGGTGTGGGCGTCGATCAGGCCGGCCGGGGCCAGGGAGAGCAGGCGCAGTATCCGGGCGGCCTGGCCGGGCAGCTCGTCGTACACCAGCTTGAAGACGCGGGCCAGCGGGGTGCCGTCGGCCGCCTCCACACCGCCGTCGGCGACCGTGTGCATCCGCTTGGCGAGGTCGGAGACGGCGGCCTGGGGGCGGGCGGCGAGCCAGCCGCCGGCCAGCACGAGCGTGGCCGGGTGGGCCTGGCACGCCTCGACCAGGCTCTCCGCGGAGCGCGGGTCGACGGTGATGCGGACCGAGCCGGTGTAGCGGGTGAGGAGTTCCACCGCGGACTTGGTGTCGAGGCCGCCCACGGTGCAGGGGCGGACGTTCGCGATGCCGGTCAGCGGACCGCAGGAGACGGCCACCACCAGGCAGTCGGGGGCGTCCGGGATCAGCGCGTCCACCTGTTCGGCGCCGGCCGCGTCGTCCAGGAGCAGCAGCGCCCGCCGGCCGGCCAGGGCCGCGCGCAGGGAGGCGGCCAGGTCGTCCTCCGCGGCACCGGCCGGGGCAGGCTGGGACAGCGCGGCGAGCAGGTCGCGGGCGACGCGCTCGACGGGCACGGGCGTGCCGTCGGGCTCGCTGAGCCGGGCCCGCAGCACCCCGTCGGGGTAACGGTCGGCGATCCGGCGGACGAGTTCCTCGGCGAGGCCGGTGCGGCCGGAACCGGGGCGGCCGGCGATGAGGAGCACGCGCGCGCGGGGCGCCTTGCGGCCGGAGAGGGTGTCCAGTCCGGCCCGCTCGATGTCGGCGCACAGTTGCTTCAACTCGCGTGTGCGGCCCAGGAAATGGTCCTCCGGCGCCGGGCGCGCGGCAGGCCCCGCACCGCCTGTGTCCACCGCCTGATCCGTCACGGGCCACGCTCCCGTCCCACACCGCACGCGCAAGCCCGCGGGATCTTCCGCCACGGGCGTGCACCCTGTGTTTGCTCCCTCGCCGCGACGAGCCTAGTTCACGCTCTGCGACGTTCCGGATGGAGCACGACGGACGCGTCCCCCGATCGGATCAGGCGATGGTCACACCAATGCGTGAAGGTGCCCTTCAGGACTCGAAGGGGCGCGCGGGCCACGGCGCGTCGGCCGGGCGCAGGGCCTCCAGGCCGTCCCCGCCGCGGGCGGCCACCAGGGAGAGCACCCCGACGACCAGGCAGTTGTTGTGCAGGTCGCCGGCCAGGACGCGGCGCACCAGCTCGTCGACCGGCACGCGCGCGTGCTCCATGTCGGTCTCCTCGTGCTCCGCCACGAAGCGCTCCCCGTCGGCAGCGGACAGGTCCCGGGCGAGGAAGATCCGTACGGCCTCGTCGCAGCCTCCGGGCGTGGTGTAGACGTCGGTCAGCACCCGCCAGTCCTCGGCCTTGACGTGCGCCTCCTCGTACAGTTCCCGCTGGGCGGCGTGCAGCGGGTTCTCGCCGGGCACGTCGAGCAGGCCGGCCGGGATCTCCCACAGCTTGTGCCGCACCGGGTGGCGGTACTGGTTGATCAGCAGCACCCGGTCATCCTCGTCGAGGGCGAGGACGGCGACCGAGCCCGGGTGGACCTGGTAGTCGCGGCGGGCCACCGAGCCGTCGGGCATGACCACGTCGTCCGTGCGGACGGAGGTCTTGTTGCCCCTGAAGGGGGTCTCCGTCGCCCGGATCTCCCACTCCTCGGGGGTGTCCTTGATCGTCATGCCCTGTCCTTCCACACGTGCGCGAGCGGCCGGGGCACGATCGTTTTGAATGCGCGCGCCCCGGCCACCGTACAACTCCCGTGTTACTTCGAGATCTTCCGCTCGACGGCGGCCTTCACCAGACCGGCGAACAGCGGGTGCGGGCGGGTCGGCCGCGAGCGCAGCTCCGGGTGCGCCTGCGTGGCGACCAGGTAGGGGTGGACGTCGCGCGGGTACTCCACGTACTCCACGAGCTTGCCGTCCGGCGAGGTGCCCGAGAAGAGGATGCCGGCCTTCTTCTCCAGCTCCGCGCGGTAGGCGTTGTTCACCTCGTAGCGGTGCCGGTGCCGCTCCTCCACGTACTCCCTGCCGTCGTACACCTCGCGCACGATGGAGCCCTCGGCCAGCTTGGCCGGGTACATGCCAAGGCGCATGGTGCCGCCCATGTCGCCCTCGCCGGCGACGATGTCCAGCTGCTCGGCCATGGTGGAGATGACCGGGTGGGCGGTGGCCGGGTCGAACTCGGTGGAGTTGGCGTCCGGGATGCCGGCCAGGTTGCGCGCGGCCTCGATCACGATGCACTGCAGGCCCAGGCACAGGCCGAGCAGCGGGATCTTGTTCTCGCGGGCGTAGCGGATGGCGCCGACCTTGCCGAGCACGCCGCGGTCGCCGAAGCCGCCCGGGATGCAGATGCCGTCGACGTCGCCGAGCTGCGCCTTGGCGCCGGCCGGGGTCTTGCAGTCGTCGGAGGTGACCCACTTGATCTTCACGCGGGCCTTGTTGGCGAAGCCGCCGGCGCGCAGGGCCTCGGTGACCGACAGATAGGCGTCGGGCAGGTCGATGTACTTGCCGACGAGCGCGAGGGTGATCTCGTGGTCGGGGTTGTGGACGCGGTCCAGCAGGTCGTCCCAGGTGGTCCAGTCGACGTCGCGGAACGGCAGGTCCAGCTTGCGCACGACGTAGGCGTCCAGGCCCTCGGAGTGCACGACCTTCGGGATGTCGTAGATCGAGCGGGCGTCCGGGCAGGCGACGACGGCGGCCTCGTCGACGTCGCACATCAGGGAGATCTTGCGCTTGATGGCGGTCGGGACCTCGCGGTCGCAGCGCAGCACGATCGCGTCCGGCTGGATACCGATGTTGCGCAGCGCGGCGACCGAGTGCTGGGTCGGCTTGGTCTTCAGCTCGCCCGACGGGCCGATGTACGGCAGCAGCGAGATGTGCACGACGAAGACGTTGTCCCGGCCGACCTCGTGGCGGACCTGGCGGACGGTCTCCAGGAACGGCAGCGACTCGATGTCGCCGACGGTGCCGCCGACCTCGGTGATGACGACGTCCACCTCGTCGGTGGCCATGCGCCGGATGCGGTGCTTGATCTCGTTGGTGATGTGCGGGATGACCTGCACCGTGTCGCCCAGGTACTCGCCGCGCCGCTCCTTGGCGATCACGGTCGAGTACACCTGGCCGGTGGTGACGTTGGCGGTGCCGTCCAGGTCGCGGTCGAGGAAGCGCTCGTAGTGGCCGATGTCCAGGTCGGTCT
Source organism: Streptomyces sp. AF1A (assembly GCF_047340315.1). Classification (NCBI taxonomy): domain Bacteria; kingdom Bacillati; phylum Actinomycetota; class Actinomycetes; order Kitasatosporales; family Streptomycetaceae; genus Streptomyces; species Streptomyces sp. AF1A. The sequence continues at coordinate 6,295 of NZ_JBLEBI010000080.1, read as the reverse complement.
CGGCGCCGTCGTTGGTGACGAACACCTCACCGTGCTGGAAGGGATTCATCGTGCCCGGGTCGACGTTCAGGTACGGGTCGAGCTTCTGCATCACGACACGCAGACCCCGGGCCTTGAGCAGCATGCCCAGGCTGGAGGCGGTGAGGCCCTTGCCGAGCGAGGAGGCGACACCCCCGGTGACGAAGATGTGCTTGGTCGTCGTGGCTGTGCTGGATCGGAAAGCGGCGGGCGGCATGGCCAAGAGGGGGCTCCCGTGGTCGCGGTCTGTCGTGCGGTACGGCTCCCGGCCCGGACGCCTCCGGTGGTGCCGTCGCTGCGGTTCGGGGGTTTCGGGCCCACCGGTCCACGGGCTACCAGGGTATCAGCGCCCGGAGGGGATGGCTTCCGGCCACCGTCCGCTTCCGACCGGGCACGATGTGGCTCGCGCCATGTACCGACATGGGCGCGCATGGGTCACACTGTCATCATCCCTGGCTCACTCGTTCGGCCCACACGGGTTGCCCGGAGCGGCACGCAGATCATCTACGTGCGTCGTATCCTGCTCGGACACTCACTGCCGAGCGCGGCCGGAACGACGGCACACCCCCGCCTGCACCACCCGGAACAACGAGTGCGCGGCAGTTCGTTGAGCAGAGACTGTCGTGTTGCCATACGGATCGGCGGGCTGCTTTGCTTCACCGCTCAACGACGCACAACAACAACCCCTTGACCGCACTAGCGACAGCCCCCTGCGCGGGGGTGACGTGGCCGTTCGACTGGAGTTGCACGTGGCCGGGCGCATCGAAGACTACGCACTCATCGGAGACATGCAGACCGCAGCCCTGGTCTGCCGGGACGGCACGGTGGACTGGCTGTGCCTGCCCCGCTTCGACTCGCATGCCATCTTCGCCGGCCTGCTGGGCACCGAGGAGCACGGCTTCTGGCGGCTCTGTCCGGCCCACGCCGCCGACTCCCCGGCACCCGCGGCCGCCCGGCGCAGCTACCGCGGCGACTCGCTGATCCTGGAGTCGGAGTGGGACACCCCGCGCGGCACGGTGCGCGTGACCGATTTCATGCCCCCGCGTGACGGCGCCCCGCAGCTGATCCGGGTCGTGGAGGGCGTCACCGGCCGGGTGCCGATGCGCTCGGCGCTGCGGATGCGGTTCTCCTACGGCCGGGTCGTGCCCTGGGTGCACAAGAACGAGGCGCGCACGGTCGCCGTGGCCGGGCCCGACTCTGTGTGGTTCGACACGGACGCCGAGACCTACGGCAAGGCGCTGACGACGTACGCCGACTTCACCGTCGCCCCCGGTGACCGGATCACGTTCACGATCTCGTGGCAGCCCTCGCACAAGGAGCCGCCGCCGCTGCCGGAGCCGGAAGCGGCGCTGGAGGCGACGGAGGAGTTCTGGCGCGAGTGGGTGGAGCACTGTACGTACCACGGTCCGTACCGCGAGGCGGTGATCCGCTCGCTGATCACGCTGAAGGCGCTGACCTACGCCCCGACCGGCGGCATCGTGGCCGCGCCCACCACCTCGCTGCCCGAGGACATCGGCGGCGTGCGCAACTGGGACTACCGCTACACGTGGCTGCGGGACGCGGCGATCACCCTGTCCTCGCTGCTGCGCACCGGTTACCGCGAGGAGGCCCGCGCCTGGCGCGAGTGGCTGCTGCGCGCCGTCGCCGGCGATCCGGAGAACCTGCAGATCATGTACGGCCTGGCCGGCGAGCGCGAGCTGGGCGAGGCCGAGCTGGACTGGCTGCCGGGCTATGAGCACTCCGCTCCGGTCCGGGTCGGCAACGGCGCCGCGCACCAGCTCCAGCTGGACGTCTACGGCGAGGTCACCGAGGCCCTGCACCTGGCGCACATGACCGGTCTGGCCCGGCACGACTACGCCTCCCTGCTCCAGCTGAAGCTGATCCGCTACCTGGAGGACCACTGGCAGGAGCCGGACGAGGGCATCTGGGAGGTGCGCGGCCCGCGCCGGCACTTCGTGCACTCCAAGGTGATGGCCTGGGTCGCGGTGGACCGCACGATCAAGCTGATCGAGTCCGGCTACGCGGACGGCCCGCTGGAGCGCTGGCGCGAGCTGCGCGACGACATCCACCGGGACGTGTGCGAGAAGGGCTACGACAAGGAGCGCAACACCTTCACCCAGTCCTACGGCTCCCAGGAACTGGACGCCTCGCTGCTGCTCATCCCGCAGATGGGCTTTTTGCCCCCGGACGACAAGCGGGTCATCGGCACCATCGAGGCGATCCAGCGCGAGCTGTCCACGACGGACGGGTTCATCCTGCGCTACCCGACGGAGGGCGACCACCGGGGCGTCGACGGCCTGCCCGGCGACGAGGGCGCCTTTCTCGCCTGCTCGTTCTGGATGGCGGACGACCTGGCGATGATCGGCCGGGTGGACGAGGCCCGCAAGCTCTTCGAGCGGCTCCTCGCGCTGCGCAACGACCTCGGTCTGCTCGCCGAGGAGTGGGACCCGCGGCTCAAGCGCCAGGTCGGCAACTTCCCGCAGGCCTTCAGCCACGTGCCGCTGATCGACACCGCCCTGCGGCTGACGGCTTCGGGGGCGTACGGCGGCTGAGCGGGCGCGCGATCGGCGCCGGCGCCGAGGAACCCCCGTCCGGCCGGCCGACGGCGCGCTGCGCGGCACGGCACGCCCCTAGGCTGGTAGCGGACAGACACCCCTTTTCCGGAAGGGGGCCGTCATGGCTTCCTCCTCGAAGGCGGGCTCGGCGCTCGCCGCGCTGCGCGAGGATCTGGTCGGCGAGGTGCTGGCCCCCGAAGACGCCGGTTACGACGAGGCCCGTACGGTCTTCAACGCGATGATCGACCGGCGGCCCGCCGTCGTCGCCCAGTGCGCGGACGCCGTCGACGTGGTCCGGGCCGTGCGCTTCGCCAGGGACCTGGACCTGCCGGTCGCGGTGCGCGGCGGCGGGCACAGCGTGGCCGGTGCGGCCCTGGGCGACGGCGCGCTGGTGGTGGACCTGCGCCGGATGCACCGCGTCACCGTCGACCCGGCGGCCGAGGCGGTCCGGATCGAGGGCGGGGCCACGATCGGCCACCTGGACCGGGCCACCGGGCCGTACGGCCTCGCCACCACCGGCGGGCGCGCCTCCACCACCGGGATCGGCGGCTTCGTGCTCGGCGGCGGCACCGGCTGGCTGGACCGCGCGTTCGGTCTCGCCGTCGACAACCTCCTCGGCGTCGAGCTGGTGACCGCCGACGCCGAGCGGGTGCACGCGAACGCCGACGAGAACCCCGAGCTCTTCTGGGCCCTGCACGGCGGGGGCGGCAACTTCGGCATCGCCACCGCGCTCACCCTGGAGCTGCACGAGCTGCCGGAGTTCTCGATCGTCCTGCTGATGTGCCTGCCGGAGTTCGGGCCGGACGTGGTCCGCACCTTCCGCGAGATCATGCGCACCGGGCCGGACGAGGTGAGCGGCGCGGTGCTGTACCTGACCGGTCCGGCCGAGGAGTTCGTGCCGCCTGCGCTGGTGGGGCGGCTGCTGTGCGGGGCGCTGCTGACGTACGCGGGCGGCGAGGGCGACCTGCGCAAGCTCGCCGAGCCGCTGCTCGCGCTGCCGCACGAGGTGGAGCTGGCCGGCGACATGCCCTACGCGGACGTGCAGTGCATGCTGGACGTCCCGTTCGGGCTGCGGAACCACTGGTCGGCCGAGTACCCGACGGACCTGCCCGACGAACTGGTGGACGCCTTCTGCGCCCGCGCGGACGGCATGCCGGTGCCCACCCGCAGCCGGCAGATCCTGTTCCCGCAGGGCGGGGCGGTCGCGGCCGGCCCGCACGAGTACCCGGTGCCGTACCGGGACGCGCCCTGGGCCGTGCATCCCCTCGGCATCTGGGCCGACCCGGCCGAGGACGAGCGGGCGATGGACTGGGTGCGAAACGTGCGCGCCGCCGCACGGCCGTGGAGCGGCGGGGCCGTGTACCTGAACTTCATCGGCGACGAGGGCCCGCAGCGGCTGCGGGCCGGCCTGGGCGAGGGCAACCTGCTGCGCCTGGAGAAGGTGAAGCGGCGGTACGACCCCGACAACGTCTTCCGCTTCAACCACAACATCCGGCCGGTGTAGCCGGGAGATGTCCTTCGTGCGTTCACGCAGGTAGCGTCCGCTGCATGGACAGCGGCACGGAGAGCACACCCGCCACGCAGGGCGCCGGGATCACCGTTCAGCGGGCGCTGGAGCTGCCCGGACTGCGCAGCGGGCTGCCGGAGATCGTGGCGGGCGCCGACCGGCTGAGCCGTACCGTGCGCTGGGTGCACGCGGGCGAGGTACCGAACATCGCCTCGCTGCTCAAGGGCGGCGAGCTGCTGCTCACCACCGGCTACGGCCTGGGCGCCCGGCCGGCCGAGCAGCGGGCGTTCGTGCGCACGCTCGCGGAGCGCGGGATCGCCGCCCTGGTGGTGGAGCTGGGCCCGCGCTTCACCAGGCTGCCGGCCGCGCTGGTGGACACCGCCCGCGCCGCCGGGCTGCCGCTGGTCCAGCTGCACCGCGAGGTGCCGTTCGTGACGGTCACCGAGGAGATCCACACCGAGATCGTCAACGGCCACTACGCGCTGCTGCAGCGGGCCGAGGAGGTGCACCGGCGCTGCACCGAGGCCCTGCTGGGCGGCGGCGGGGTGCCGCAGGTGCTGGGCATCCTGGCCGGCTTCAGCGGCAACCCGGTGTTCCTGGAGACCTCCGACGGCCGGCTGCTGTACGCGGCCGGCGAGGGGCCCGAGGGCGCGGACCCGCTGCAGGTGTGGGAGGGGCTGCGCGGCCCGCACAAGGACGCTCCGCCGCCCGCCGGTTCGGTGCTGGTGGACGTGCCGGGCGGCGGCCCGGGGACCCCGGGTGCGATCCGGGCCCGCCTGGTCCTGCTGCCGGTGCGCTCACCGCTGGCTCCGGTGCACCGGATCGCCGCCGAGCGGGCCGCGGGCATCCTGGCCGTGGTGCTGATGCAGGCCCGGCAGGAGGAGGAGCTGGCGGCGCGCGGCCGCGGCGACTTCCTGACCGACCTCGCCGAGGGCCGCATCACCGCCGAGGACGCCCCGGCCCAGGCCCGCGTCCTCGGCTTCAAGCCCGGGAACAGCCCGCTGCTGCCGGTGGTGATGCGGGCCGGCGATCCCCTCTCGCCGGGCGGGGGCTGGGCGGTGCTGGCGCGGGCGGTCTCCGAGGAGCTGGCCGGGGTGGGGGTGCCGGTGCTGCTGGGTGTCCGGCCGGTGGAGGGCCGGGTGCTGGTGCTGCTCGGGCTGCGTGCGGAGTCGGAGCGGGCGGCGGTCGCGGACCGGGTGGCGGCGGCGCTGCGGGCGGGCGTGGAGCGCGCCGGGATGCGACGGCCGGGCTCGCCGCCGCCGGTGGTGGTCGTCGGCGTGGCGGGCGGCTGGGCGGCAGCCTCGGCCGGCCTCAGGCACGCGGCGGAGACGGCGGCGGCGGCGCAGGGCCTGAGCGACCGGCCCTGGTACGACGCCCGCCGCCTCGACATCGACCTGCTGCTGTGGCGGCTGCGCGACCACCCGGACCTCGCGGCCTTCGTGGACCGGGCGATCGGCCCGCTGCGCGACCACGACCACCGCCACAAGCCGCCGCTGCTGCCCACCCTGGAGACCTACCTCGCGCACGCCGGCCGCAAGGCGGAGACGGCCCGCGAACTGCACCTCAACCGGCAGACCCTGTACAACCGCCTCGCCCGCATCGGCGAGTTGCTGGGCACCGACCTCGAGGACCCGCAGACCGTGCTGGCCCTCAGCCTCGCCCTGCGCGCCCGCCGGCACGTGCCCTAGGCCAGGGGCCGGGGCTGGGTCAGCTCGTCGTACACGCTGAGGACCTGGGCGACCGTCTCGTCCTCCGTGGGCCAGCCGGCGGACTGCCGTACGCCGCGCTCGCGCAGCAGCTCCCGGCGCTCGGGGTCCGCGAGCAGCCGTACGACGGCGGTGGCGAAAGCCTCCGGATCGCCGTACGGGACGAGTTCGGCCGCGTCGCCCACGAGGTCGGGGATGCCGCCGACGCGGGTCGCGACGAGCGGTACGCCCGTGTACAGCGCCTCCTGCGCGAGCACGGACCGCGACTCCCAACTGCTGGGCAGCAGCGCGAGATCGGCGGCGGCGAGCAGCTCGGGCACGTCCTCGCGGCGCCCGACGAGCCGCACCGGCAGCCGCTCGTCCTCGATCCGCGCCTGCAGCGACGGCCGCAGCGGCCCCTCACCGGCGACGACGACCAGCGGCGCCGGGTCCAGGTCCCGCCAGGCGCGTGCCGCGTCGAGCAGCACGTCGTAGCCGCGGTGCCGGTCCAGGGAGCCGACCGCGACGAG
>NZ_JBLEBI010000008.1:0-108775 GCF_047340315.1 Streptomyces sp. AF1A | reverse complement strand
GCGCAGGGGGCAGCGGGGTGGTCGCGCCGCTGGGAGGGGCCCGGGGGCCCAGGGGAGGAGCTGCGGCAGCCATGGGTGAGGTGTTCGCCGGCCGGTACGAGCTGGCCGACCCGATCGGACGAGGTGGCGTGGGCGCCGTATGGCGCGCCTGGGACCACCGGCGACGCCGCTACGTGGCGGCCAAGGTGCTCCAGCAGCGCGACGCCCACTCCCTCCTGCGTTTCGTACGGGAGCAGGCCCTGCGGATCGACCACCCCCACGTCCTCGCCCCTGCCAGCTGGGCCGCCGACGACGACAAGGTGCTGTTCACCATGGACCTGGTCGCCGGCGGCTCCCTCGTCCATCTCGTCGGGGACTACGGGCCCCTGCCGCCGGCGTTCGTGTGCGTCCTGCTCGACCAGCTGCTGTCCGGCCTCGCCGCCGTGCACGCGGAGGGGGTCGTGCACCGGGACATCAAGCCCGCCAACGTGCTCCTCGAGGCGACGGGCACGGGCCGGCCGCGGCTGAGGCTGTCCGACTTCGGCATCGCCATGCGGTTCGGCGAGCCCCGCCTGACGGAGACCAACCTCGTGGTGGGGACGCCCGGTTATCTCGCCCCCGAGCAACTGCTGGGCGCCGAGCCGGACTTCCCCGCCGACCTGTTCGCCGTGGGTCTGGTCGCCCTGTACCTGCTGGAAGGCGCCAAGCCCGACGCCAAGGCGCTCGTTCAGTACTTCGTGGACCAAGGCACCCCGGGTCCGCCCAAGGGCATCCCCGAACCACTCTGGCAGGTCGTGGCCACGCTCCTGCAGCCCGACCCGGCGGCCCGGTTCCGCACCGCCACGGGCGCCCGGAAGGCGCTCGCCTCCGCCGTGGAACTCCTGCCGGAACCCGGCCTCGACGACGAGCCGATCGAGATATTCGACCAACTCGGCCCGCTGCCTCCGGGATTCGGCCCCGACGGCCCCGAAGCAGGCCCCCTGAAGGGGCGCCCGGAGTCCGCCTCGGGGACCGCAACGGGCGCGGTGGACACGACCGGCACAGCGCCGGGCAGCCCGGGAGCGGGCACCGGTGCGCCGAGGGGTGGTTCCGAAGCGGGCACCGGTGCGCCGAGGGGTGGTGCGGACGCGAACACGGGTGGGACGAACGGCGGTTCGCGGACGGGCACCGGCCCCGTGACAGGCAGCCCGGAAGCGGGCCCCGCCTCAGCAATGGGCGGTTCAGAGGCGAGCGCCGGCCCCGCGACCGGCAGCCCGGAACCGAGCGCCGCCCCCGCAATGGGCGGTGCAGAGGCAAGCACCGGCCAAACGACAGGCTGGAACCCAGAAGCAAGCCCTGCCCCGGCGACAGGCTGGAACCCAGAAGCGAGTGCCGCCCCACCGACAGCCGACCCAGAAGCGAGTGCCGCCCCAGCGACAACCGGCCCAGAAGCGAGCGCCGGCCCCGCGACAGGCAGTCCAGCCGCGGGCACCGCCCCAGCGACGCACCCGCCGACGGGTTCCGGCCCCCCTCTCGCTCAGTTCGGCGTACCCCTCGACCCTCGCGACCCTCGCCACGGCAGCGACTCGCTCTCGGACACCGGAAGCTTCCGCATCCCGCCTCCCCGGGCCACCGAGCCGACTCCGCCCACCCAGGCTTCGCACCCGGCGGCTGCGCCCCCCTACGCCCCGCCGCACACCGCGTGGAGCGCCGTGCCGCCCCCGCCGTGGGCCGCTCCTCCGTCCCCGGCGCCGGGACGGCCCGGTGACACCGCCACCGCCGCGTACACCGCCCAGGACGCGCAGGCTCTCCCGGCCACCCCCCGGACACCGGCCGCACATGGCCGCCGGGCGCGGCGCAAGGACCGCCGGCCAGGCCCGCCGGCCAAGGCCGCGATCCCGATCCTGCTGCTGGCGCTGGCCTGCTACGCCGTGGGCTTCTGGGCGCTGACCCGCGTCTGAGCCCGGCGTGCCGCCAGCGTCCACCCTCCCAGCACCAGCAGCAGCGCGGTGCCCAGGCCGATCCCGCCGGCCGCGAGGAGCTTCATCGGCGAGCCGCCCCCGGTGTCCCCGGTCAGCGCCGCCTCCCGGTCGCGCGCCGTGACCGTGAAGACGCCGTCCGGCACGGGCCGCCCGGCATAGTCCGGCCCCGCGTGCGCCCGCCCGTCCACCCGGACCCGCAGCGTCACGCCGAAGGGCCCTCGCCCGAAGACGCCGGCCATCCGCTCGCTGAGGTGCAGCACGAGGTAGTAGTCGCCGGCGAAGCGCATCGAGGTCACCCCGGCGGGCACCGCGTTGCGGTTGGCGTACTCCACCGGCGGCAGCGGTGCGAGGGCGACGGCCTTGCGGGTGCCGGTGTAGCCGAGGGAGGCGTCCTCGACATGGCCGCGGACGGGGTTGTACAGGGCGAGGTTCACGGCGCCGCCGACGTATCCGTGGCCCGGGGAGGCGTCCAGTTCCGCGGAGGCCTGCACGCGGCGGCCCCAGTCGAGCGGCACCTTGTAGAACTGGGTCCGGCCGGGCACGAGGGTGGTCCGCCACACGCCCTGGCCCAACGGGCGGGCGGCCGCGAAGCCGGAGCCGCCGGACCGGTCGCGCGGCTCCCCGGCGAGGGGGGCGGGCGTGGCGGAGTCCCAGGCCCCGGGCGCGGTGCCGGCCCCGGCCCCGGCGAGGCGGGGCTCGGTGGCGGGCGCGATCTCCAGGTCCCAGTCCTGTTCCCGGGCCGCTCCGGCGGAGGCCCCGCTGTCCTCGCGTTCGACGAGCACGTAGTACGTCCCGGCGCCCCGGCACAGCCCCTTGTCCGCGTCGCGCTCCGCGAGGGCGGTGACCGGGCGCGGGCTGAGGGCGGCGCCGAAGCGGGCGGAGCCGTAGGAGCAGGCCGTGCCGTGCGCGTCCCGGACGGACACCCGGATGCCGTCGGTGGCGGAGACGGTGGCGTCCGCGGACGGTACGGCGGTGACCGGGACGTACGCCGTGGCCGTGGCGTCGGTGAGGTCGAGGCGGTAGTAGAGCCTGCCGTTCCTCGGCAGGGAGCTGCGGTACGTCCGGCCGGGGTCGAGCCGCGGTGCCTGTGCGGTACCGGTCGCGCCCGCGACCGTAGGAGCGCCCGGGGTGAAGGCGTACGCCCCCGGCCCGGCGTCGGCGGCGGCCGCGGTTCCGCCTGGGAGCGCGCCGGTGAGACAGAGCGCCGGCACGAGGGTCACGGCGCTCACCGCCCGCGCGGCGCGCACGATCCTCCCCCTCGGCTTCCCCCGCCGCCAAACGGCACGGCCTCGCCGTCGCCGAGCCGCACGCCCTCGCCCCCGCACTGGCCACCCCCTGCCACTTCGCGGTCGCGCCCATCTCGGCGACCGCACCGGACCGTGGCCCATCCTTCCCCGCCCGCCCCACGGCCATCCGGGGAACGCGTACGGACGTCCGAAACGCCCGGCAACGTCTGCGCCGGCCCGGCAACGCCTACAGCACCCCTCGGGACCCCGCAACCGCAGGAGAACGCAAAACCCCGGCCGCGACGGCGGCCGGGGTCTGTTCAGATTCGGGTATCGGGACTCACGAACCCGTGGGCACGGAGTCAGTCGCCTCCGTCCACAGGTCCTGCTCGGCGCGATCCGCCTGGATCTGGCGGTACACGAGGAGCCCGCCGATGGCGGCCAGTGCGACCAGGAGCAGCTTCTTCACCGCGCGACCTCGTCTTTCCTTGACGTAGGGGACCTCTGGCGCCCGACTATACACACCGGCCGATACCGATCGGTGACCTGCGTCAAGCCCCAACTGCCCCCTTCCGCAGCGCAATCGGCCAGGTGGGAGGCCGTTCCGATCAGAGGGTGAGCACACCTCGACGGACGGTTACTTTGCTCCCCCTTCGCCGGCCCTCACCAGCTTTTGAGGGTTTTCCGCCCCTCTTACGGCCATCCGGGTGGTGTTCATCCGAACATCGTCGCGCCACGGGCGTCGGTCCACCACTTCGCGAGCTCCATACACATCATGAGCAATGTACGCAAATCGCCCAACCTGAAAGTGAGGGGCCATGGCCAGCAACAAGGTCATGAAGCTGTGGACCGCCATCGTCACCGCATTCCTCGCGCTGTGCACGGCGCTCGGACTCGCCACCACCGCCAACGCGGCCGGCACGCCGGCCACCCCGCGGACGGAGAGCCCGCGCACCGACAGGGCGCACCGCACGATCCCGACGATCCCGGCACCACGCCACTGGGCCTGGTCCCATGCCAGGGCCCTGCCCCCCACGATGAAGCAGCGGATCCGGGCCGAGGCCCACGGGAAGTCCCCCAGCTGCCGGCACCGGCCCCTCGACGAGACGCAGGAGACCCAGACGGAACCCGTGATCGCCGGCCAGCGTTCGGCACCGCTCGACTGCTGACCGACAGACCGCACGCAGTACCGCAACGTCTCGACACCAAGGCGACTTGCGTACGCACCAGTCGACACGGAAAAGACCCCCGGCCGGGTTCGGCCGGGGGTCTCGCGCGTTCGGGGCCGGAAGACCGCCTGGGATCATGTCCCGGAACGTCTCCGGAAAGGTGGTGAGTGCTGCCGTGACCAGGCGCGTCACCGTTGTCACCGCTGTCCACGCCCCGTCGGCCCGGTTCCTGCCGGACGCCTGGGCGTCGCTGCGCGGGCAGGAGCTGCCCGGCGGCTGGGAGTGGGAGTGGGTGATCCAGGAGGACGGCGCCACGGACGAGGTCCGCCCCTACGTCCCCGAGGACCCGCGCGTGGTCTTCCACCAGGGCAGGCGGGGCGGTCCCGGAGTCGCCCGGACGATCGCGCTGGCGCACGCCCGGGGCGCGTATGTGAAGGTCCTGGACGCCGACGACCGGCTCACGCCGGGCGCGCTGGCCCGCGACCTGGCCGTGCTGGAGGCGGACAGGGCCATAGGCTGGACCACCTCCCGGGCCCTGGACCTGCTGCCCGACGGCTCCACGGCCGGATTCCCCGGCGACCCGGACGAAGGCCCGGTCGAGCGCGGTGCCGTGCTCGACTTCTGGAAGCGCAACGACTTCCGCGCCCAGGTCCACCCGGCGACCCTCTGCGTCCGCCGGGACCTGCTGACCGCCCTGGGCGGCTGGATGGCCCTGCCCGCGTCCGAGGACACGGGCCTGCTGCTGGCGCTGAACGCGGTGAGCCGGGGCTGGTTCTCGGCGCGGGCCGGGTTGCTGTACCGCAAGTGGGAGGGGCAGGTCACGGGCCAGGCGGCCCACGTCGACCCCGGCGAACGCGCGGCCCGCACGGCGGTCGCGGAGGCCAGGGCCCGTGCGCTCGCGGACCTCGGGTGGAGCTGCCGGGACGACTCGCCTACTCCGTGAGCACGATGGCCTGCGAGGGACACTTCTCGGCCGCCTCACGGACCCGCGGGTCGTCGGCCGACTCCTCCCGGCCGGGCCGTACGACGCCGTAGCCGTCCTCGAACGCGAACACGGCCGGCACCCGGTGGGCGCACTCGGCAGAGCCGTAGCACAGGGAGCGGTCGACGGTGACCTTCATACGTCCTCCAGCCATGAGCGGTGACTGCGGCTTCCAGGACGTCACTGCCCGGCGGACCGGGCTCCGAATCCGCCGCCGCCCGCGACCGACAGCCAGTGGGCCACCCGCCGGACCGTGGGCTCGTCGAGCCGGTCGGCCAGCGCCCGCACCGCCTCGCCGTCCTCGCAACTCAGGTCGTACAGGCCCGCCTTGCTCAGTCCGGCCATGAGCACCTGGTGCCGGCGGCCCGTCATGCGCTCCGCGAGCTTCCCCGCTTCACCGGGGCCGGGCGCGGCGGGCCGCTCCGGTGCGGAGGCCTTGGCGACCGGGGTGTCGAAGAGGTGCCAGGCGCCGTCCCGCGGTCCCCACAGGGCGACGGCCGGCTCCTCACCGCGGGCCCGCACGGTCCGGGTCATGTCCCCGACGGCGTACAGCACGGGAGCCCGGTGCGGGGACTCGGCGCCCACCGTCCAGGAATCCCGGCCGGGCCGGCGGAACATCGCGACCCACCGCGGCGCACCGGCGGGTCGCGGACACCGGGAATGCTGCTGCATGGCGCTCACCCCTTCATAACAGCCGACGCGGCGACCATAACTGACGGTCCGTCAGTTAGCCATGCCGCATGCTGCGGAGGACCGGACAGCGGTGCCGCACAGGCCGAGCATCGGACGGTCACCGCTGCCAGTGCGGCGGGTTGGCTGACGGAGGACGCGACCGCGGCCGGCTTCCCCGGAGAGCCCCCTGCCCGTCCGGCACCGGTCCCTCCCCTCGTGGGGACCGGTACCGGACGGCGCAGAGGCGTCGACCCACGCCTGGTCGGCGTATCGGCGCGAGTCGAAGCGCGGAGCCGGGGACGCACGCGAACTCACAGGGCGACACGGCCGCCGCTCGCCGCCTTCGGCAGAAGTTGACCTGAACAGTTCGACGCCATGTGGTGTCTCTCCGCGCGCCGGACCGCTGGCCTGTCCGAACGGTGCGTGACGCTTCCGCTACCGGGGTTGTGATCCTGCCATCCGACGCCCCCGCAGAGGAGGTTCCGGTCTCCGGCACCGGCCTTATTCGCAGGTCAGGCGTATAAGGTGAGTTTTCCGGTCCGGACGTCCAGATACGGGGGGAAGTAAAGGGGTGGGACCTTGAGTTCCGACTCAGGGGCACGTACAGCTTTCGCCGAGCGCCTCGCGCTGCTGTACAAGGAGGCTGGAAACCCTCCCCTCAAGAGCGTCGCCGAGGCGGTCGTACGGTTGCAGCGGGTCGACGAGCGCGGCCGGCCGGTACGGGTGTCCGCACAGCGGATCAGCGACTGGCGCCGGGCGAAGAACGTGCCGGCCCAGTTCACCGCACTCGCGGCGGTGCTGCAGATCCTGATCCCGGAGGCGCGGCGCGCGCGGCCCGCGCCGGTCTCCACGGGCCTGTACGACGTCGCGCACTGGCAGCGGCTGTGGGAGCGCGCGCTGGCCGACCCGGTCGGCGACCGGCCCCCGCCACCCGCCGAGGAGAACCGGCCGCCACCGGCAAAGGCCCCGCCCGTCGCCGGAGGCGTGTGCCCCTACCGGGGGCTGGCTTCCTACCGGCAGGAGGACGCCCGCTGGTTCTTCGGCCGCGAGCGGAGCACGAGCGCGCTCCTCGGCCAACTGCGCGCCGCCGAGCGCACCGGCGGCCTGGTGATGCTGGTCGGCGCCTCGGGCGCGGGCAAGTCCTCCCTGCTCAACGCCGGCCTGGTCCCCGCGATTTCCGGCGGCGCCCTGCACGACGGCCGGCTCGCCGAGGCGGTCCGGCCCCAGGAGGCCGACGCGGCGCCCCCGCCCCAGAGGGCCGCCACGGCGACCACCGTCCTCCAGCAGGACGAGCCCGCCCCCGCCACCGTCCTCCAACTCGTCCCTGGCGCCGACCCGCTGGCCGAGCTGGTCCGCCGCATCCCCGACCTCGCCCCGGTCGCGGCCGACGCGCGCCGGGCCGAGCAGGAGGCGTCACGGAACCCGGCCGCCCCGGGCGGCGACGGACCGCACATCGCGCGGGCCGTGCGGGAGGCCGTCACGGCGTGGGCCGACCGGGAGGCCCCCGCGCAGGTCCGGCCGGTCGTCATCGTGGACCAGTTCGAGGAGGCGTTCACCCTCTGCTCCGACGAGGCGGACCGGCGTACCTTCATCCAGCTCCTGCACGCCGCCTGCACCCCGCCCGCGGACTCCGCCGGCCCCGCACCCCTCCTGGTCGTTCTCGGCATCCGCGCCGACTTCTACGAACAGTGCCTGCGCTACCCCGAACTGGCCGACGCGCTCCAGCACCGGCACATGGTGCTCGGCCCGCTGACCAGCGGCGAGCTGCGCGAGGCGGTGACCGGGCCGGCCAAGGCGGTGGGGCTGGAGCTGGAGCCGGGGCTGGCCGAGCTGATCGTCCGCGAGGTGAGCGCCGACGGTCCGCGCGGGGCGCACGATGCGGGCGTGCTCCCGCTGCTGTCGCACGCCTTGCTGGCCACCTGGCAGCGCCGCAAGGCCGGGCGGCTGACGCTGGCCGGCTACCGCGCGGCGGGCGGGATCCAGGGCGCGGTGGCGGCGACCGCCGAGCGCGCCTGGTCCGGCCTCGACCCCGCCGCGCGTACCGCCGCCCGGCTGCTCCTGCTGCGGCTGGTCCGGCTCGGCGAGGACACCGTCGCCACCCGGCGGCGCGGTACCCGGCGGCAGTTGGCGCAGGAGTCGGCGGACCCCGGCAAGACCGAGGAGTCCCTCGAGGCGCTGGTCCGGGCCCGGCTGGTGACGCTGGACGCGGACACCGTGGAGATCACCCACGAGGCGCTGCTGCACGCCTGGCCCCGGCTGCGGCACTGGATCGACGACAACCGCAACGACCACCTGCTGCGCCAGCGCCTGGAGGAGGACGGCCGGGCGTGGGAGGACTCGGGCCGGGACAGCTCGCTGCTGTACCGGGGCTCCCGGCTGGAGCAGGCCCGCAGCTGGGCGCGGTCGGCCGGGGACACCTTCCTGACCCGCAGCGCGGTGGAGTTCCTGGCGGCCTCGGTACGGCTGCGCAAGCGCACGGTGTGGCTCAGCCGGGCGGCGGTGGCGGCCCTGGTCGTACTCGCCCTGCTGGCCGGCGGCACGGCGGTGATCGCCTGGCACCAGCGGGACGACGCCGTCTTCGAACAGGTGCTCGCAGAGGCGGACCGGGTGCAGCACACCGACCCGTCGCTCGCCGCCCGGCTGGACCTCGTCGCCCACCGTCTGCGCCCCGGCGACGAGGGCACCTACAGCCGCCTGATCTCCATCGTGAACACGCCGCTGGCCACTCCCCTGTCCGGCCACACCGGCGCCGTCTACCTCACCTCCTTCAGCCCCGACGGCCGCACCCTGGCCACGGCCAGCTACGACCGCACCGTCCGGCTGTGGAACGTGAGCGACCCGACCCGGCCCCGCCCCCTCGGCACGCCCCTCACCGGGCACACCAGCTGGGTGAGCAGCGCGGTCTTCAGCCCGGACGGGCACACCCTCGCGAGCGCGGGCGACGACGGCACGATCCGGCTGTGGAACGTCACCGACCCCGCGCACCCCGCACCGCTCGGCGCGCCCCTGACCGGGCACACGGGCACCATCTACCTGGTCGCCTTCAGCCCCGACGGCCGCACCCTGGCCTCGGCCGGCGAGGACAGCACCGTGCGGCTGTGGGACGTGGCCGACCCGCGCCGGCCGAAGGCGCTGGGCGCGCTGCGCGGGCACACCGCGGCGGTGCGCAGCGTGGCGTTCAGCCCCGACGGGCACACCCTCGCGGCGGGCAGCGACGACAACACGATCCGGCTGTGGAACGTGGCCGACCCGCGTCGGCCGGAGCCGGTCCGCACCGTGCTGCGGGGCCACACGGACATCGTGCACTCGGTCGCCTTCAGCCCCGACGGACGCACCCTGGCCAGCGGCAGCGCGGACGACACCATCCGGCTGTGGAACGTCACCGACCCCGCCCGCCCCACCGCGCTCGGCGCGCCCCTGACCGGGCACACCGGCCCCATCTGGTCCGTGGCGTTCAGCCCGGACGGCGGCCGGCTCGCCGCCGCGAGCGCGGACAGCACGGCGAGCCTGTGGAACGTCAGCGACCCGGCCTCCCCCTCGCAGATCGGCCAGCCCCTCGTGGGCAGCAGCGGGGAGATGTACGCCCTGGGTTTCAGCCCCGACGGACGCACCCTCGCCACCGGCAGCGGCGACAGCAAAGTGCGCCTGTGGTCGGTCCCCACCTCGGACATGATCGGCCGCAGCGGGGCGTTCCGCCCGGACGGAAAGGTCCTGGCCACGACGGCACGCGACGGCAGGATCCGGCTGTGGAACGTGGCGCGTCCGGACCGGCCCGTGCCGCTGGGCGAGCCGTTCACGAGCGGGGACGGCGCCAGCACGCTGGAGTTCTCGCCCAACGGCCGCACCCTCGCCGTCCTCACGGGCGAGCGGAAGGTCTGCCTGTGGGACGTCTCCGACCCCGCGCACCCGGCCCCCGCCGGACCGCCGCTGCACCTGCGGACCCGCTTCATGGGCCCCAACGCGCTGGCCTACAGTCCGGACGGCCGCATTCTGGCCACCGCCGACGACGACCGCACCATCCGGCTGTGGAACGTATCCGACCCCGCACACCCGGCCCCGCTGGGCGACCCGCTCACCGGCCACCGGGGCTACATCGACGCCCTCGCCTTCAGCCCCGACGGCCGCACCCTGGCCAGCGGCAGCGCGGACAGCACCATCCGGCTGTGGAACATGGCCGACCCCGCCCGCCCGACACCGCTGGGCGCGCCCCTCACGGAGCACTCCGGCCCCGTCAACGCCCTCGCCTACAGCCCGGACGGCCGCACCCTGGCCAGCGGCAGCGACGACGACACGGTCCGGCTGTGGAACGTCACCCGCCCCGCCGAGGCGAGCGCGCTGGGCGATCCGCTCACCGGCCACACCGAGGCGGTCACGTCACTGACGTTCGGCGCGGACGGCCGCACCCTGGCCAGCGGCGGCACCGACAACACGGTCCGGCTGTGGAACGTCACCCACCCCGCCGAGGCCGGCCCCATCGGCCAGTCGATGAGCCCCAACGCCAAGACGGGCAACTTCCTGTCGTTCAGCCCGGTCAGCCGTGTCCTCGGGGTCTCCAGCGGCGCCGACACGGTCCGCCTGTGGAGCCTGGACGCCGACGCGGCGATCGAGCACATCTGCGCGGTCACCCACGACGTCCTCACCCCTCAGAAGTGGCACGAGTACCTCCCGCGCCTCTCCTACGACCCCCCGTGCGGACGATGATCGGCCAACCTGCCTGATTCCCCGCCGACTTGGCCCCACACGACCGACAACCTTGTTACCCTTGGCCATAGCCCGATCGCTGGTGCATCCCCCGTCGCCAGCGGTCGGGCCTTTCCATGGCTGCTCAGGGACGCCGTTGGCCCAGGACGCAGAACTCGTTGCCCTCGGGGTCCGCCATGACGACCCACGACTGGTCGCCCTGGCCGATGTCGACGCGCTTCGCGCCCAGAGCCTCGAGGCGAGCCACCTCGGCGTCCTGGTCGTCGGGCCTGAAGTCGAGATGCAGCCGGCTCTTGGCCTTCCTGGCCTCGTCGAGCCGGACGAAGTCCAGCCCGGGGAGGCGGTCCGGCTCCGGGCGGATCTCGAACTCCTCGTCGGAGGAGTGGACCACCACCCACCCCAGCGCATCGGCCCACCACCGCCCCAGGGCCACCGGATCCGCCGAGTGAACAATCACCTGTTCCCATTCCAAGGTCATGCGCCGAGCCTAGGCTCTCTGGACTCCGCAAACAGGCGTTCGACGGCATCCCTTGGGAGCGCAGCCGGCTCGCCACCACGGGCAGGGCGACGAGCCAGTGTTGAGCCCGCACGACTCGCGCTCGTCGAACCATGGCTTCCACGTCGGCATGATCGATCCGGTGGCCTTCTCCGGAACCGCCGATCGGCACGCAAAAGACCCCCGGCCCTGGTGGACCGGGGGTCTTCTCACTGGTGGGGCTAACAGGATTTGAACCTGTGGCCTCATCCTTATCAGGGATGCGCTCTAACCAACTGAGCTATAGCCCCGCCGCGCTCTGCGGTGTCTCCCGCGCGCTGACTCCTGAAGATTAGCGCACGACCACGTCAGTCCCAAAATCGGTTGTCGGGGGCCATCAGGTCAGAGCGCCGGCGGCGTCACTCGTCCTCCGCCAGGGTCAGCTCGATGCCGCCCACGAAGCCCGCGGAGAGGTTGTAGATGAACGCGCCGAGGGTCGCGAGCGCCGTGACCAGGACCACGTCGATGACCGCGATGACCGCCGCGAACATCAGCACATGGGGGAGCGACAGGAACGCCTGCAGATCGAAGCCGTTCGCCTCGTTCGAGCCGGTCGCCTCGGAGATCGTGCCGCCGACGGTCGAGAACACGCCCATCGCGTCCATCACCATCCACAGCACCGCCGAGGCGACGACCGTGCAGATGCCGAGCGCGATGGAGAGCAGGAAGCTGACCTTCATCACCGACCAGGGATCGGCCTTGGCCACCCGCAGCCGGGCCTTGCGGGTGCGGGGCGCCGTCCGCACCCCGGTGCGCGGCCGTCGTACGGCGCCCGCGGGCGGCTGCGCCGGATAGGCCTGCGGCGGGTGGTACGGCCCGCCCTGCTGCTCCTGGCGCCCCTCCCCGGGGAGGGGAGAGGACGACCGTGCCTCGCCGGCCGCGGCCGGCCCTCGGGTGTCCGTCACAGTGGCCCCCTGGGGTCCAGACGCGCCGGCGGCGTCCGCGGGGGACGCCTTCACCGGCTTGAGGTTGGTCGTGTGCGGGTCGGCCGGGCTTGCCGCCCCCGCCCCGTTCGCGGCGGAGCCACGGCCGCCGCCGTCCGTGTCCGTACCGGTGGAGGTACCGGCCGATCCGGCGCCCGTGGCTCCGCTCACGATGACTCTCTCCTCGTGCTACTCGGCCGAGGGCGCCTCACCCTCGTCCGTGCCGGCGGCCTGGGCCCCCTCGGCGGCGGTGTCGGCGGCGTCCTCGCCGTCGACCTCCTCCGCCTCGCGCCCCGCCTCGGCGTTACGTGCGATACCGACCACGGCATCGCGCTTGCCCAGGTTGATCAGTTGGACGCCCATGGTGTCACGGCCCGTCTCCCTGACCTCGTTGACTCGCGTACGAATCACACCGCCGGACAGGGTGATGGCGAGGATCTCGTCGTTCTCCTCGACCACCAGCGCGCCGACGAGCGAGCCACGGTCCTCCACGATCTTGGCGGCCTTGATGCCGAGGCCGCCGCGACCCTGGACGCGGTACTCGTCGACGGCGGTCCGCTTCGCGTACCCGCCGTCCGTCGCAGTGAACACGAACGTACCGGGTCGAACAACATTCATCGAGAGAAGCTCATCGCCCTCGCGGAAACTCATCCCCTTCACGCCGGAGGTGGCGCGGCCCATCGGGCGGAGGGACTCGTCCGAGGCGGTGAACCTGATCGACTGCGCCTTCTTGCTGATCAGCAGCAGATCGTCGTCAGCCGAGACGAGTTCGGCGCCGATCAGTTCGTCGTCGGTTCCGTCCTCCCGCTCGCGCAGATTGATCGCGATCACGCCGCCGGAGCGAGGCGAATCGTAATCCTTCAGAGGCGTCTTCTTCACCAGACCGGACTTCGTGGCCAGCACCAGGTAGGGCGCCGCCTCGTAGTCGCGGATCGCGAGGATCTCGGCGATCGCCTCGTCCGGCTGGAAGGCCAGCAGGTTGGCCACGTGCTGGCCCCGCGCCTCGCGGCCCGCCTCGGGCAGTTCGTACGCCTTCGCCCGGTACACCCGGCCCTTGTTGGTGAAGAACAGCAGCCAGTGGTGGGTGGTGGAGACGAAGAAGTGGTCGACGATGTCGTCCTCCTTCAGCTTCGTCCCGCGTACGCCCTTGCCGCCGCGCTTCTGCGCCCGGTAGTCGTCCGTCTTCGTCCGCTTGACGTAGCCGCCGCGCGTGACGGTGACGACGATGTCCTCCTCGGCGATCAGGTCCTCGATGGACATGTCGCCCTCGTACGGGATCAGCTTGGTCTTGCGGTCGTCGCCGTACTTCTCGACGATCGCCGCCAGTTCCTCGCTGACGATCCCGCGCTGGCGCACCGGGGAGGCCAGGATCTCGTTGTATTCGTTGATCTTCGCCTGGAGTTCGTCGTGCTCCTGGACGATCTTCTGCCGCTCCAGGGCCGCCAGGCGCCGCAGCTGCATCTCGAGGATCGCGTTGGCCTGGATCTCGTCGATCTCCAGCAGACCCATCAGGCCGGTGCGTGCGACATCGACGGTGTCGCTGCGCCGGATCAGCGCGATGACCTCGTCGATCGCGTCCAAAGCCTTCAGCAGACCGCGCAGGATGTGCGCCCGCTCCTCGGCCTTGCGCAGCCGGAAGCGGGTACGGCGGACGATGACCTCGATCTGGTGCGTCACCCAGTGCCGGATGAACGCGTCCAGCGACAGCGTGCGCGGCACGCCGTCGACCAGCGCCAGCATGTTGGCGCCGAAGTTCGTCTGCAGGTCGGTGTGCTTGTACAGGTTGTTCAGGACGACCTTGGCGACCGCGTCCCGCTTCAGCACGATGACGAGCCGCTGACCGGTGCGCGAGGACGTCTCGTCGCGGACGTCCGCGATGCCGCCGATCTTGCCGTCCTTCACCAGGTCGGCGATCTTCTGCGCCAGGTTGTCCGGGTTCACCTGGTACGGCAGCTCGGTCACCACCAGGCACTGCCGGCCCTGGATCTCCTCGACCTCGACCACCGCGCGCATCGTGATGGAGCCGCGCCCGGTGCGGTACGCCTCCTCGATGCCCTTGCGGCCCACCACCAGGGCGCCGGTCGGGAAGTCCGGGCCCTTGATGCGCTCCATGAGCGCGTCCAGCAGCTCCTCGTGCGAGACGTCCGGGTTCTCCAGGTACCACTGGGCGCCGGCCGCGACCTCGCGCAGGTTGTGCGGCGGGATGTTGGTCGCCATGCCGACCGCGATACCGGCCGAGCCGTTGATCAGCAGGTTCGGGAAGCGGGACGGCAGGACGGTCGGCTCCTGGGAGCGGCCGTCGTAGTTGTCCGTGAAGTCGACGGTCTCCTCGTCGATGTCCCGGACCATCTCCATCGACAGCGGCGCCATCTTGCACTCGGTGTACCGCATGGCCGCCGCCGGGTCGTTGCCCGGCGAGCCGAAGTTGCCGTTGGAGTCCACCAGCGGCATCCGCATCGACCACGGCTGGGCGAGGCGCACCAGGGCGTCGTAGATCGAGGAGTCGCCGTGCGGGTGGTAGTTGCCCATGACGTCGCCGACGACACGGGCGCACTTGTAGAAGCCGCGGTCGGGGCGGTAGCCGCCGTCGTACATCGCGTACAGCACGCGCCGGTGGACGGGCTTGAGGCCGTCCCGGACGTCGGGCAGCGCACGGGACACGATGACGGACATCGCGTAGTCCAGGTACGAGCGCTGCATCTCCGTCTCGAGTCCGACCGGCTCGACGCGCATCGCGAGCTCGCCGCCCTCGGTCTCAGGGGTTTCCGGAGTGTTCTCGTCGGCCATTGCTGGTGAAGTTCCTTCCTGGTGCGGTCAGCTGAGACCGACTCAGATGTCGAGGAAGCGGACGTCCTTGGCGTTGCGCTGGATGAACTGGCGGCGCGCCTCGACGTCCTCGCCCATCAGGACCGAGAACAGGTCGTCGGCCTGGGCGGCGTCGTCCAGGGTGACCTGGCCGAGGACCCGGTGCTCCTGGTCCATGGTGGTCACGCGCAGCTCCTCGGCGTTCATCTCGCCGAGGCCCTTGAAGCGCTGGATCGAGTCCTCGCGGACGCGCTTGCCGCGCTGCCGGCCCAGCTCGATCAGTGCGTCGCGCTCGCGGTCGGAGTACGCGTACTCCACGTCGTCCCTGCCCCACTTGATCTTGTACAGCGGGGGACGGGACAGATACACGTGCCCGGCCTCGACCAGCGGCCGCATGAAGCGGAACAGGAAGGTCAGCAGCAGGGTGCTGATGTGCTGGCCGTCGACGTCGGCGTCCGCCATCAGGATGATCTTGTGATAGCGGAGCTTCCCGATGTCGAAGTCCTCGTGCACCCCCGTGCCGAAGGCGGAGATCAGCGCCTGGATCTCCTGGTTCTGCAGGATCTTGTCGATCCTGGCCTTCTCCACGTTCAGGATCTTGCCGCGGATCGGGAGGATCGCCTGGTACTGCGGGTTCCGGCCGGACTTGGCCGAGCCGCCGGCGGAGTCGCCCTCGACGATGAAGATCTCGCACTTGGACGGGTCGTTGGACTGGCAGTCGGCCAGCTTGCCGGGCAGGGACGCGGTCTCCAGCAGGCCCTTGCGGCGGGTCAGGTCACGGGCCTTGCGGGCCGCCACGCGCGCGGTGGCCGCCTGGATGCCCTTGCGGACGATGTCGGCCGCCTCGACCGGGTTGCGGTCCAGCCAGTCGCTGAGGTGCTCGTAGACCGCCTTCTGCACGAAGGTCTTGGCCTCCGTGTTGCCCAGCTTGGTCTTCGTCTGGCCCTCGAACTGCGGCTCGCTCAGCTTGACCGAGATGATCGCGGTCAGGCCCTCGCGGATGTCGTCACCGGTGAGGTTGTCGTCCTTCTCGCGCAGCAGCTTCTTGTCGCGCGCGTACTTGTTGATCAGGCTGGTGAGGGCCGCGCGGAAGCCCTCCTCGTGCGTACCGCCCTCGTGGGTGTGGATGATGTTCGCGAAGGAGTACACGCCCTCGCTGTAGCCGCTGTTCCACTGCATCGCGACCTCAAGGGACAGGCTCTTGTCCTTGTCCTCGGCGTCGAGGTCGATGATCGTGGGGTGCACCATCTCGCCCTTGCGCGAGTTGAGGTACTTCACGAAGTCGACGATGCCGCCCTCGTAGTGGTACGTGACCGCCTTGACCTCGGCCTTCTCGTCCGCGCCGGCCTCGTCCGCGCCACTGGTGGCCTTCGCCGACTCGCGCTCGTCGGTGAGCCGGATCGTCAGGCCCTTGTTGAGGAACGCCATCTCCTGGAAGCGCCGGGACAGCGTCTCGAAGGAGTACTCGGTGGTCTCGAAGATCTCCGGGTCGGCCCAGAAGGTCACCGACGTGCCGGTCTCCTCGGTCGCCTCGTGCTTGACCAGCGGGGCCGTCGGGACGCCCATCTTGTAGTCCTGGGTCCACCGGTAACCGTCGGTCTTCACCTCGACGGCGACCTTCGTGGACAGCGCGTTCACGACGGACACACCGACACCGTGCAGACCACCGGAGACGGCGTAACCACCGCCGCCGAACTTGCCGCCCGCGTGCAGCACGGTCAGCACGACCTCGACGGCCGGCTTGCCCTCGGAGGGCACGATGCCCACCGGGATGCCGCGGCCGTTGTCGACGACCCGGACGCCGCCGTCGGCGAGGATCGTCACGTCGATGGTGTCCGCGTAGCCCGCCAGCGCCTCGTCGACCGAGTTGTCGACGACCTCGTACACCAGGTGGTGCAGACCGCGCTCGCCCGTGGAACCGATGTACATGCCGGGCCGCTTGCGGACCGCGTCCAGCCCTTCGAGCACGGTGATGGCGCTGGCGTCGTACGACGTCGAGGGGGTGGCCTCGCCGTTCGCGCCGGCGTTGGTGGACGGGATGTTCTCGTTGGGGTTGCCGGAATCGGCCACGAAGCGCCCTTTCTGGCACAGCACGAGCCGGGCTCCTGGGGGTACCCCCTCAGAGGGAGCGTTGTCGGAGCGGCTGCGGCATGTAGCGGTGGTAAGCCTTGATCAGCGTTGCTCAGCTTTTCCCGGGCGGTCCCCACGTTGGGGCGGGATTGTCTCCCAGTCTACCGGTAGCGCCGACATCGATGGGGGTTTGCCGGTACCTGAGTCCCCATGTGCCGCCCTGAACCGGTCTCGGCCGGGTCCCGATATACGGAAGGGGGCTCCAAGGGGCTCACAGCGGCACTCAGCGCTTCGAGCCGTCAACCCTTGGCTACTCCAGGGTCAGTACGCGGATCGCACCTGTGTACGGAGACGCTCCGCAGGCGCTCCGGGCGTACGGCACCGCCCCGCACCCGGCCCGCCGACGTGAGGTACGTCACCCGTACGTATCGCCGGGACCCTGGCTCCCCGGAGCCCGCAGCGGGCCGAACCGGCGGGGCCGGCCGCCGGGGCCCTCCACCTTGATCAGCCGGACCGTGCCATGGCCGAGGTCCTCGTTGAGCCGGGCGACCAGCGCCGGGGCGAGCAGCCGCAGCTGGGTCGCCCAGGCCGTCGAGTCGCAGACGACGGTCAGCACCCGCTCGTCCTCGTCGTACCTCTGCGGCACGCAGTGCTTGGCCAGGTCCTCACCCACGATCTGCGGCCAGCGGCCCATCACCCCGCCCACCGCCGCCGGGGTCTCCCAGCCGCGCTCGGTGATCAGCCGGTTGATCGCCGCGCCGAGCGCCATCGGGTCCCGGCCGTCGGCGCGCGCGCCGGATCGCAGGCCACCGCCCCGGCGCGCCTGCTTCTTCTGCCGCGCCGCGTCCCCACGCGCGCGTGCCTGCTCCTTCGCCGCCCGCAACGCCACGCGCGCGAGGTCGACCCCGGAGGGCTCCTGCTCGCCCTTCTTCGGGGCGGGTTCGTCGGTGCTCATACGCGCTCCACCGTCCCGCCGGACACCGCGTACCGCGCCCCCGCGAGCACCTGCGGCACGTCGTCGTCCACGGCGGCGGTGACCAGCACCTGCTCGCCGGGCGCGACCAGCTCGGCCAGCCGCTCACGGCGGCGGGCGTCCAGCTCGGCGAAGACGTCGTCCAGGATCAGCACCGGCTCGTTGCCCTCGGCGCGCAGCAGGTCGTACGAGGCCAGGCGCAGCGCCAGGGCGTAGGACCAGGACTCGCCGTGCGAGGCGTACCCCTTGGCGGGCAACTGCCCCAGTCTGAGGACCACATCGTCCCGGTGCGGGCCCACGAGCGTGACGCCCCGCTCGATCTCCTGTTTGCGGGCCTCGGCGAGAGCCGCCATCAGCTGGGCGTGCAGATCCTCGCGGGTGTGGGCCTCACCGGGCGCGGACGGCTTGTACTCCAGCGCCACGGGACCGCCGCCCGGGGCCAGCTGCTCGTACGCCTTGTCCGCCAGCGGCAGCAGCGCCGCGATCAGATCCAGGCGTTGGGCGAGCAACTCCGCGCCCGCGCGCGCCAGATGCTGGTCCCACACGTCCAGCGTGGACAGATCCATGGACCGCCCGCCGTGCCGCCGGGCCAGCGCGGCCGTCTTCAGCAGGGTGTTGCGCTGCTTGAGCACCCGCTCGTAGTCGGATCGCACGCCGGCCATGCGCGGAGACCGCGCGGTGATCAGCTCGTCCAGGAACCTGCGCCGCTCACCGGGGTCCCCCTTCACCAGCGCGAGGTCCTCGGGCGCGAACAGTACGGTCCGTACGATCCCCAGCACGTCCCGGGGCCTGACCTGCGAGGACCGGTTGATGCGCGCCCGGTTGGCCTTGCCGGGATTGAGCTCCAGCTCGATCAGCTGCTGCCGCTCGCCCTGCCGCACCTGCGCCCGGACGACGGCGCGCTCGGCGCCCATGCGGACCAGGGGCGCGTCCGAGGCGACCCGGTGGCTGCCCAGGGTCGCCAGATATCCGACCGCCTCCACCAGGTTGGTCTTGCCCTGCCCGTTGGGCCCGACGAAGGCCGTGACGCCCGGGTCGAGCGGGACCTCGGCCCGGGCGTACGAGCGGAAGTCGGCCAGCGAAAGATGCGTGACGTGCATGGTCGTTCGCCGACCTCCCCCAGCGTGGTGACGGGTTGTGGATCGCGGAGGCGACCCTGTGGACAACTTCTCGGCTGGCCTGTCGGCTAAGCCTTCTTCTCGACCGCGTGGCCGCCGAACTGGTTGCGCAGCGCGGCGATCATCTTCATCTGCGGCGAGTCCTCCTGCCGGGAGGCGAACCGCGCGAACAGCGACGCGGTGATCGCGGGCAGCGGCACCGCGTTGTCGATCGCGGCCTCCACCGTCCAGCGTCCCTCACCGGAGTCCTGTGCATAACCGCGCAGGCCGTCCAGGTGCTCGTCCTCGTCCAACGCGTTGACGGCGAGGTCGAGCAGCCAGGAGCGGATGACCGTGCCCTCCTGCCAGGAGCGGAAGACCTCGCGGACGTTCTCCACGGAGTCGACCTTCTCCAGCAGCTCCCAGCCCTCGGCGTAGGCCTGCATCATCGCGTACTCGATGCCGTTGTGGACCATTTTCGCGAAGTGGCCCGCGCCGACCTTGCCGGCGTGCACCGCACCGAGGTCGCCCTCGGGCTTGAGCGCGTCGAAGACCGGCTGGACCCTGGCGACGTGCTCGGCGTCGCCGCCGTACATCAGCGCGTACCCGTTCTCCAGGCCCCAGACGCCGCCGGAGACGCCGCAGTCGACGAAGCCTATGCCCTTGGCGGCCAGCTCCTCGGCGTGCCTCTCGTCGTCCGTCCAGCGCGAGTTCCCGCCGTCCACGACCACGTCGCCCGGCTCCAGCAGCTCGGCCAAGTGGTCGATGGTCGACTGGGTCGGCTCACCGGCCGGAACCATCACCCAGACCACGCGCGGCCCGGGGAGCTTGCCCACAAGCTCTTCCAGGCTGTGGACGTCCGCGAGGTCGGGGTTGCGGTCGTATCCGATGACGGTGTGGCCCGCGCGGCGGATCCGCTCGCGCATGTTGCCGCCCATCTTGCCGAGGCCGACGAGACCGAGCTCCATCAGTGGTGTTCCTTAGGGTCGCTGTGTGGCGTGAAAGGCACCCATGTGCCCCGCTGAGCCTAAACCCGCCCCCGCACGCACAGCTGTGGGCATACGCGCTCATACGTACACCCTGCGACCTGCACCTTTGCCGTCCGCCGAGCTGGAGCGCCGGGCACCCACAGGGGGCGCCCAGCGCTGTGCACAGCTGTGGACGGCGTCAGCCGCTGAGCCGCACCGGCATGATCAGGTACTTGTAGGCCTCGTCCGCCTCCGCGTCCACCGCCGGCTTCCCGCTGAGCAGCGCCGGCTTCGTGGACGTGGTGAACGACAGCTGAGCCACCGGAGAGTCGATCGCGCTCAGACCGTCCAGCAGGAAGGTCGGGTTGAAGGCGATCGAGATGTCGTCGCCCTCCAGCTGCGCGTCCACCCGTTCCACAGCCTGTGCGTCGTCGCTGGAGCCCGCCTCGAGGATCAGCACACCCTGCTCGAAGCTCAGCCGCACCGGGGTGTTCCGCTCGGCCACCAGCGCCACGCGCTTCACGGCCTCCACGAAGGGCGCCGTCTCGATCACGGCCACGGAGTTGAACTCGGTCGGGAACAGCGTGCGGTACTTCGGCAGGTCGCCTTCCAGCAGCCGCGTGGTCGTACGACGCCCGGCGCCCTCGAAACCGATCAGCCCCTCACCGGCGCCCGCGCCGGACAGCGCCAGCGTCACGCTGTCCCCGGCGCCGAGCGACTTGGCGGTGTCCAGCAGCGTCTTCGCCGGGACCAGGGCCACCGCGGACGCGTCGGGGTTCTCCGGCTTCCACAGGAACTCGCGGACGGCGAAGCGGTAGCGGTCGGTGGACGCCAGGGTGACCGTGTCGCCCTCGATCTCGATGCGCACGCCGGTGAGGACGGGCAGCGTGTCGTCACGGCCGGCGGCGATGGCCACCTGGGACGCGGCGGCCGCGAATACCTCGCCGGGCACGGTGCCGGTCGCGTTCGGCATCTGCGGCAGCGACGGGTACTCCTCCACAGGCAGGGTGTGGAGGGTGAAGCGCGAGGTGCCGCAGACCACGGTCGCCCGTACACCGTCTGTGGAAATCTCCACCGGCCGGTTGGGGAGAGCGCGGGAGATGTCGGCGAGCAGGCGGCCGGAGACCAGGACGGTCCCCTCCTCCTCGACCTCGGCCTCGACACTCACCCGCGCAGAGACCTCGTAGTCGAAGCTCGACAGGCTCAGCTGGCCGTCCTCGGCCTTCAGCAGCAGGCCGGCGAGGACAGGCGCCGGCGGACGGGCCGGGAGGCTGCGTGCCGCCCAGGCCACTGCCTCCGCGAGTACGTCGCGTTCCACCCGGATCTTCACCGTAAGCCGCCTCCTGCTGTTGCTACTGAGTCCTCCGACTCGGTGTCACCGCCCACTGCGAAGGGAAGGACACCGGGGACCAGTCTGACGCACCGCACTGACAGTAGGTGCCCGTCGGGGTCAAGTCGCTCGGAGGGGCAGCCGGGCTCGAGACGGCGAGTTGTGCACAGGCCCCGCTTCCAAACGATTGCCGAGCTCTCTCTAGTCGGGAGTAGTAGTAGGGCCTGTGGATACCGTGGATAACCACGTTTGCCCAGCTCAGCGCAGGAATTTTGTCCACTGACCCTGTGGGTGGAGGCGGTGGACAACTCGGGCCCTCTGTGGAGAACGGAAAGTTCTGCACACCTCGCCCACAGCCCGAGGGCAGTTCTCCCCAGCTGCGTCCCCAGGAATACCCGTGTTTCCCACACCCCAACCCGGCACCTCCGTGTGACGCCTTTCACTCGACGCGGTGAGGAGGCGCGTCGCGTTGCCGAACAGTGGACAGCGATGTGGAGAAGCCGGCGATCGCTGGGGACAACCGACCCGGGGCTGTGGGCGGCCGGTGGACAACTCCGTGCACAGCCTGTGGATCTCCGCTTCGTCCACAGTCTGTGGAGATCGGTCGTCCACCATTCCACAGGCCCCTGAGCTGTGTGGATTCGTGATCCACCGCGTTCCTGTGGACGGCGTTCGGGACAACTCCGCGGTCCCCAGGATGTGGAAGGAACAAAGTCACCGAATCTGTGGAGAGCGGCCGTAACCCGGCGCGTAATCGAACGCCCACCGGCGAGCGGACAACCCTCCACACCCTGTGGGCCGGCTCCGCCCACCCCCTGAACCCCTTCCCGCGAGCGGTCCCGGGGCGACACCGGCCGGGGCAGAGCCACGACCGCGCGCCGACCGTCCGCGAGCCGTCCTGGGCGCGGTCTCCATGCCGCTACCGGCCTTCATGCCGCTACCGGCCTCCGAGCCGGTACCGCCCGCGGGCACCTGCAGAGCGGTTGAAGGCCGCCGCGGACTTCGGCGGGCCTGCGCGGGCGCGGCCGGACCACTTCGGAACGCCGGCGAGCAGCCTCCGCCGAAGCGGGAGGCCCCCGAGGTGGCGCCCCGGGGCCGGGAGTCGCTTCGGGGGTCGCTCGCAGGGCCGCCGTCGGGGGATGGGAAGCCCCGAGCCGGCGAGGACACCGCTCATGCCGGAGGGCGCCCCGGGACAGATCCCAGAAGCGCCCTCAGTGTCGGCGTCCGGCCGGCGTCAGCCGGGCGTCAGCCGTTCTTGATGCGGTTGGTCAGCTCCGTCACCTGGTTGTAGATGGAGCGGCGCTCGGCCATCAGCGCGCGGATCTTGCGATCGGCGTGCATGACGGTCGTGTGGTCGCGGCCGCCGAACTGCGCGCCGATCTTCGGCAGCGACAGATCGGTCAGCTCACGGCACAGGTACATGGCGATCTGCCGCGCGGTGACCAGCGCGCGCCCGCGCGAGGTGCCGCACAGGTCCTCCACCGTCAGCCCGAAGTAGTCCGCGGTGGCCGCCATGATGGCCGTCGCGGTGATCTCCGGTGCCGTGTCCTCGCCGCCGGGGATCAGGTCCTTCAGGACGATCTCGGTCAGTCCCAGGTCCACCGGCTGCCGGTTGAGCGACGCGAACGCCGTCACCCGGATCAGCGCGCCCTCCAGCTCCCGGATGTTCCGCGAGATCCGGGAGGCGATGAACTCCAGCACCTCCGGCGGGGCGTTGAGCTGCTCCTGGACCGCCTTCTTGCGCAGGATCGCGATGCGCGTCTCCAGCTCGGGCGGCTGGACGTCGGTGATCAGACCCCACTCGAAACGGTTCCGCAGCCGGTCCTCCAGCGTCACCAGCTGCTTGGGCGGCCGGTCGCTGGAGAGCACGATCTGCTTGTTGGCGTTGTGCAGCGTGTTGAAGGTGTGGAAGAACTCCTCCTGCGTCGACTCCTTGTCCGCCAGGAACTGGATGTCGTCGACGAGCAGGATGTCCATCTCGCGGTAGCGCTTGCGGAAGCTGTCGCCCTTGCCGTCGCGGATGGAGTTGATGAACTCGTTGGTGAACTCCTCCGAGCTGACGTACCGCACGCGCGTGCCCGGGTAGAGGCTGCGCGCGTAGTGCCCGATCGCGTGCAGCAGATGCGTCTTGCCGAGCCCCGACTCCCCGTAGATGAACAGGGGGTTGTACGCCTTCGCCGGCGCCTCGGCGACGGCCACCGCGGCCGCGTGCGCGAACCGGTTGGAGGCACCGATGACGAACGTGTCGAACAGGTACTTCGGGTTCAGCCGTGCCGTCGGCTCGCCGGGACCGCTCGCGGGCGCGGGCTGCGCGGCCAGCGGGCCGGGCGCACCCGGGGAGGGGATGTCCGGCCGGCCGGGGCCCGTGCGGTGCGCCGGGCCCCCGCCCATCGACTGCTCGGGCAGCTCGCGGCGCACGGGGTCGCGCTGGTCGTACTCGGTCCGGGACGGGTCGTACTCGGAACGCGGCGCGTCGTAGTCCGCCCGGGACGGTTCGTAGTCCGGGCGCGGGGCGTCGTAGTCGCCGCGCTGCTCGTAGGAGGGGCGGTCCATGCTCTGCGGGCGGTAGTCCGGCGCAGGCGGACCGTAGCCGTCCGGTCCGGAGCCGTAGGAGTCCTGGGACGACGGCGAGGCGTACGGATCGCGCTCGGGGAAGCCGAGCCGCGGCTGCTGCCAGCCGTACTCGTCCTGCCCCGGGCGCGGCCAGGCCCCGGGCTCGGGCCGCTGGTACTCGGACGGGTACGCCGGCCGGGCCGTGGGCAGCTGGTCGGCGCGCGGCTGCGGCTCGGTCCCCGGCAGCCGGTCGGCGCGGTGGCGGCCGTAGCCCTCGTACGACGGCGGCCCGGAGGGCAGCCCCGGCTCGTCGTAGCGCGGCGTGGGCGGTGCGGGGGCCGCGGCGGGTGCCGGCGGCTCGCCCGCGGAGTCGTCGACGGTGATCGCGATGCGGATGGGGCGGCCGCACTCGCGGCTGAGCGTCTCGCTGACGATCGGCGCGAGACGGCCCTCCAATACGTTCTTCGCGAATTCGTTCGGTACGGCGAGCAGGGCGGTGTCCGCGACCAGGGCGAGCGGCTGGCACCGCCGGATCCAGTGCTCGTCCTTCGCCTCGACACCCTGTCCGCGGCCCTCACCGAGGAGCTGCTCCAGTACTCGCGGCCACACTGCGGCAAGATCGGCAGGTACGTCAGCCACAGGGCACGCTCTCTCACAGGTCCCACGAACGTGTGATCGCGGGACGGGTCGTTGTACTTCGGGTGGTCGGTGGGGCAAACCCGCCGGGGCGGGGGACAAAAGAACGAATGGGAGTTCAGCCACGGTAGTCAGCGCGGCCGGTGCGGTTCAAGTTGTTGTCCCCAGCCTGTGGATAGTGTCTCTCCGTGACTCCTGGTTTGACCGAATGGCGCAGCCCCGCGTACCGTAACCAGGTCGAGTTGTCGATGGCTGCTGCCGCCTGCCTCCGATGGGCACAGATCACTTCAGGTGATCGGGAAGCGGTGCACTCGGGCGTGACGCGAGCTACTCGTGGGCGCACGGTGACAGCCAGGACGGCACCCCGCCACTACCGATTTCTTTCTGGAGCCCCCGAGTGAGCAAGCGCACCTTCCAGCCGAACAACCGTCGTCGCGCGAAGACCCACGGCTTCCGGCTGCGTATGCGCACCCGTGCCGGCCGCGCGATTCTCGCGTCCCGCCGTAGCAAGGGTCGCGCCCGTCTGTCCGCCTGATCCCGATCAGGTCATGACGTCGTGCTGCCCACCGAGAACCGGCTGAGGCGGCGCGAGGACTTCGCGACCGCGGTACGACGAGGCCGCCGGGCCGGCCGCCCGACTCTCGTCGTCCACCTTCGTAGCGGTGCCACGGACCCGCACGCGCCTGGGGAGAGCGCTCCTCCGACGCGTGCGGGTTTCGTCGTCAGCAAGGCCGTGGGTGGCGCGGTCGTGCGCAACAAAGTGAAGCGCAGACTGCGTCATCTGATGCGTGACCGAGTGGCCCTGATTCCCCCCGGTAGCCTGGTAGTCGTACGAGCGCTGCCCGGATCGGGCGACGCAGACCACGCACAGCTGGCCCGAGACCTGGATGCCGCCCTTCAGCGGCTGCTGGGAGGGGGCGCGCCATGAAGTACCCGCTGCTGGCTCTGATCAAGCTCTACCAGTGGACGATCAGTCCGCTGCTCGGGCCGGTGTGCAAGTACTACCCGTCGTGCTCCCACTACGGCTACACGGCCATCGACCGGCACGGTGCGATCAAGGGAACGGCACTCACTGCCTGGCGCATCCTCCGGTGCAATCCGTGGTCGCTCGGCGGTGTGGACCATGTTCCGCCGCGCAAGCGCCCGCGGTGGCACGAAATGCTGCGCGACGCATGGCGCGCACGCAAGGGCGGGCCCTCCGCCGCCGAACCGGCCATCGAAGGGACGGCCGAGGAGCATTCCTCCGAGCTACCTTCGAGCCCGGCCGCAGAGACCTCGTCCCATGCCCAAGGAGCATGATTAGTGGACACGATTGCCAGCCTCTTCAGTTTCATCACGACACCCGTTTCCTGGGTCATCGTCCAGTTCCACAAGGTGTACGGCACCATCTTCGGTCCGGACACCGGGTGGGCCTGGGGCCTGTCCATCGTGTCCCTGGTGATCCTGATCCGCATCTGCCTGGTCCCGCTCTTCGTGAAGCAGATCAAGGCGACGCGCGCGATGCAGACGCTCCAGCCGGAGATGAAGAAGATCCAGGAGCGCTACAAGAACGACCGGCAGCGCCAGTCCGAAGAGATGATGAAGCTGTACAAGGAGTCGGGCACCAACCCGCTCTCCTCGTGCCTTCCCATCCTGGCGCAGTCCCCGTTCTTCTTCGCCCTGTATCACGTGCTCAACGGCATCGCGACGGGCAAGACGATCGGCGTCATCAACGAGCCGCTGCTGGCCAGTGCCCGTAAGGCGCACATCTTCGGCGCCCCGCTCGCGGCGAAGTTCATGGACAGCTCGGACAAGGTCGCGGCGCTGGGCGCCACGCTGACCGATGTCCGGGTCGTGACCGCGGTCATGATCGTCCTGATGTCGTTCTCGCAGTTCTACACGCAGCGCCAGCTGATGACGAAGAACGTCGACACCACCGTCAAGACGCCGTTCATGCAGCAGCAGAAGATGCTGATGTACGTCTTCCCGGTCATGTTCGCCGTCTTCGGCATCAACTTCCCGGTCGGTGTCCTCGTCTACTGGCTGACCACCAACGTGTGGACCATGGGCCAGCAGATGTACGTCATCCACAACAACCCGACGCCGGGTTCCAAGGCCCAGGCCGCATACCTGGACCGTCTGACCAAGCACGTCACGCTGCACGGCAAGGTCCGCCGGCGCAGCGAGAAGGCCATCGTCAAGGCGATCGTCGCCAAGGGCCGCGACCGCAACGAGTTCGAGCGCAAGTTCATCAACGCGCTGAACAAGGCCGGCCTCGCCGCCCAGGCGGACGGCACCGTGGTGCAGAGCGCGGCCCAGGCCACGGCGCAGAGCGAGGACGGCACGGCGACCACCACGGCCACGGCCGCGGCCGCCGGTGCGGCCGGCCGGCGCCAGCAGCCCAAGCGTCAGACCAAGGCCCAGCGGCAGTCCGGTGGGTCCAAGCAGGCCGGCGACTCCCCCTCGCTGGAGAAGTCGGACGAGCCAGAGGGCCCCAAGCCCGCCGCTGCCAAGCAGGCCCCGAAACCCGGCTCCGGCGCCCGCAGCAAGGCCCAGTCCGGCCAGCGCAAGGGTGGCCCGCAGCGGCCCAAGTCCCCGTCCAAGAAGTAAGAAGGAGCCCATCCCGTGACGGAAGGCACCACCTCCGCCGCTGCCGAGGGTGCAGACACCCTCACCCGCCTGGAGCAGGAGGGTGAGATCGCGGCGGACTACCTCGAGGGTCTGCTGGACATCGCCGACCTCGACGGCGACATCGACATGGACGTCGAGGCCGACCGCGCCTCCGTGTCGATCATCAGCGACACCGGCAGCCGGGACCTGCAGAAGCTGGTCGGCCGGGACGGCGAGGTGCTCGAGGCGCTGCAGGAGCTGACGCGCCTGGCCGTCCACCGGGAGACCGGTGACCGCAGCCGGCTGATGCTGGACGTCGCGGGCTACCGGGCCAAGAAGCGGGCCGAGCTGTCCGAAGTCGGCGCCAAGGCGGCGGCCGAGGTGAAGAGCACCGGCGAGCCCGTGAAGCTCAGGCCCATGACCCCCTTCGAGCGCAAGGTCGTGCACGACGCGGTCAAGGCCGCTGGACTGCGCAGCGAGTCCGAGGGCGAGGAGCCGCAGCGGTTCGTCGTCGTGCTGCCCGCCTGAGTGGTCATTCCTGTTTGACCGGCCCCGTCTGTTGAGCAGGCGGGGCCGAACTTTGTCAGCCTGGTAGTTCTGGTGGCCGGTGCGCGAAGCACCGGTGCTGTACGGAAGGACGGTCCCCGTGACGGAGGCAGCGGAGCTTCCCCCCGCGCCCGAGCAGGCGCGCGAAGTGTTCGGTGATCGGTTCGCCGATGCGGTGCGCTACGCGGAGCTGCTCGCCGAGGCGGGTGTACAGCGTGGCCTGATCGGCCCGCGGGAAGTGCCCCGCTTGTGGGAGCGGCATCTGCTGAACTGCGCGGTGCTCTCCGAAGCCGTCCCCGAGGGGGTGACGGTCTGCGACGTCGGCTCCGGCGCCGGGCTGCCGGGCATCCCCCTGGCCCTGGTCCGGGACGATCTCAACATCACCCTGCTGGAGCCCCTGCTGCGGCGCACCAATTTCCTCACCGAGGTCGTCGAGCTGCTCGGCCTGGACCACGTCACCGTGGTGCGTGGCCGGGCCGAGGAGGTCCTGGGGAAGCTGCCGCCGGTCCACGTGGTGACGGCCCGTGCCGTGGCCCCCTTGGACCGTCTGGCCACCTGGGGGATTCCCCTGCTGCGCCCGTACGGCGAGATGCTCGCGCTCAAGGGCGACACCGCGGAGGAGGAGCTGAAGGCTGCGGCCGTCGCGCTCGCCAAGCTCGGTGCGGTGGAGACGTCGATCCTCCACGTGGGTGAGGGCATCGTGGATCCACTGTCCACGGTGGTGCGGGTCGAGGTCGGCGAGAGCCCGGGCGGCGTCCGTTTTGCCGCCAAACGGGCGAAGGCCGCGCGGACGGGGCGCACTCGCCGTCGTCGTTGAGTCGGTCGGTGGTGCGGCGGCCTTGATCCGTACCGACGACTGGACGTACTCCACACAAGCTGCCATAGCTACGCAAGCGGAGTGTCGCGAAGATCCGGCCGCTGCGGCTGTGCATCGTGTTTCACGTGAAACGTCGCTCACTGCTGCACGGCATCATCAGTCGCGGCCGCGCTGCGGCCGAACCCCGCGACCGGAAGCCTCTCGGCTCACTCGGGGAGGTTCCGGAGTTGTCCACAGAGGTGGATTTCTCCACAGAAGACCCGGCCTCACTGGTTCACGACCCCGAAGACATGGGAGGCTCTGTTCATTGCGAGCCTGAAGTCGAGGAGAGTGAATCCTTGCGGTCCGACGCCAACATCGCGGGACCGATGACCGATCCGGTCCCCGGTCCCCGTACCGAGTCGATGGGGGCGGATGTTTCACGTGAAACACCGCCTCCGATGGACGACACTCCCATCGGTCGTGCGGCCCAACTGGCGGTGGAGGCTCTCGGCCGCGCCGGCGAAGGCCTGCCGCGACCGGAGCAGACCCGAGTCATGGTGGTTGCCAACCAGAAGGGTGGCGTGGGCAAGACGACGACGACCGTCAATCTCGCCGCTTCGCTGGCTCTGCACGGTGCCCGTGTCCTGGTGATCGACCTCGACCCGCAGGGCAATGCGTCCACAGCCCTGGGGATCGACCACCACGCCGAAGTTCCCTCCATCTATGACGTGTTGGTGGAAAGCAAGCCTCTCGCCGAGGTCGTCCAGCCCGTTCCGGACGTCGAAGGGCTCTTCTGTGCCCCCGCCACGATCGATCTCGCCGGTGCGGAGATCGAGCTGGTGTCCCTGGTGGCGCGGGAGAGCCGGCTGCAGCGAGCCATCCAGGCGTACGAGCAGCCCTTGGACTACATCCTCATCGACTGCCCGCCGTCGCTCGGTCTGTTGACGGTCAACGCGCTGGTCGCGGGCCAGGAGGTCCTCATCCCGATCCAGTGCGAGTACTACGCGCTGGAAGGCCTGGGCCAGCTGCTGCGCAACGTCGATCTGGTGCGGGGTCACCTGAACCCTTCCCTGCATGTATCGACCATCCTGCTCACCATGTACGACGGCCGGACGCGTCTCGCCTCCCAGGTCGCGGATGAGGTGCGCAACCACTTCGGTGACGAAGTGCTGCGGACGAGCATTCCCCGCTCGGTCCGCATTTCCGAGGCGCCGAGTTACGGGCAGACGGTGCTGACTTACGATCCTGGATCGAGCGGTGCCCTCTCATACCTTGAGGCGGCCCGAGAAATCGCGCTGAAGGGCATCGGCATCAGCTACGACGCCAGCCAGGCCCATATCGGCCATCAGAGTGACCCGAGCATGGTGGAGGGGATTCAGTGAGTGAGCGACGAAGGGGGCTGGGCCGAGGTCTCGGTGCGCTGATCCCCGCTGCCCCGGTCGAGAAGAACCCGGCGTCGACCGGTACGGGAGGCGGAACGTCCGCCTCTCCCGCAGCCGTCCCGGTGCTGGCCTCCGAGCGCGGGGTGGCCGCGGCGAAGGTGGCGACCCTGCCGCCTGTTTCACATGAAACCGGGGACCCCGCGGCAAGCCCGGTCGCGGAGACGCCCGCGCCGCCAATGGGTGCCCACTTCGCCGAGATTCCCCTCGACGCCATCACGCCGAACCCGCGCCAGCCGCGTGAGGTCTTCGACGAGGATGCCCTCCAGGAGCTGGTCACCTCCATCCAGGAGGTCGGTCTCCTGCAGCCCGTCGTCGTACGGCAGCTCGGCCCCGGCCGCTACGAGCTGATCATGGGTGAGCGCCGGTGGCGTGCCTGCCGTGAGGCGGGCCTGGAGGCCATCCCGGCGATCGTCCGGGCCACGGACGACGAGAAGCTGCTCCTGGACGCACTGCTCGAGAACCTCCACCGCGCCCAGTTGAACCCGCTGGAAGAGGCCGCGGCCTACGACCAGCTGCTCAAGGACTTCAACTGCACGCACGACCAGCTGGCCGACCGGATCGGACGCTCCCGCCCCCAGGTCTCCAACACGCTGCGCCTGCTGAAGCTCTCGCCGACCGTCCAGAAGAGGGTCGCCGCCGGGGTGCTCTCCGCAGGCCACGCCCGGGCGCTGCTGTCGGTGACGGACTCGGAGGAGCAGGACCGGCTGGCCCACCGCATCGTGGCCGAGGGGCTGTCGGTGCGGGCCGTCGAGGAGATCGTGACCCTCATGGGCTCACGGCCTCAGAAGCCTCAGCGGCCCAAGGGACCGCGCGCCGGCTCCCGGCTCTCCCCGGCGCTGAACGAGCTGGCGACCCGGTTGTCGGACCGCTTCGAGACCCGGGTGAAGGTTGACCTCGGGCAGAAGAAGGGCAAGATCACCGTCGAGTTCGCCTCCGTCGAAGATCTGCAGCGGATCCTGAACACCCTGGCCCCTGATGAAGGGCCGGTCCTCCAGAACGAGCTGCAGGACGGCGCGACGGGAGACCAGGACGACTGATCCCGTGTGACTCCCGTGGCCGCGCTGCGGCGGTGCAGGAAGCGGGCCGTGTCCGGTGTGTACCGGAACACGGCCCGCTCTTTACTTTGAGACGGTATCGAGGGAATCGCATCGTGGATACGATGCGGTCGGGTATGGCACATCCACCGGACAGCATCTGCATCTCTGAGTGGGGGAGACGGGGCCATGCGATTGATGAGCCGCACCCGACTGGTGAGCGCCGGCCTGGGTCTCGGAGCCGTCGGCGGATTCGTCGGCAGCCTGCTCAGGGAACGCAGTGCTCTGACAGCCGCGCGCGATGCGGCGGGCGAAGGAAGCGAGGAACAGCCTTCATGGGGCGACGGCTCGTGCCGCTCACGCTGGACAACCTTCAGGACCTTCCCAAGCGCTGTCGCTCATGTGTCTTCTGGGAGCTGGACGCTGTCAGCGGCGAGGCGGCGGTAAGGGAGGGTACAGCCGCACTGGAGAAAGAGGCCTGGATCTCCGCCGTGTTGCTCGACTGGGGATCGTGCGGCCGGGTGGTCTATGTCGACGATGTGCCGGTGGGCTTCGTGCTCTACGCTCCCCCGGCCTATGTGCCGCGCTCGATGGCCTTTCCCACGAGTCCGGTGTCACCGGATGCCGTCCAGCTGATGACGGCGTTCGTCATGCCCGGATATCAGGGACAGGGTCTCGGACGGGTGCTGGTACAGACGGTCGCCAAGGATCTGCTGCGCCGGGGGTTCAAGGCCATAGAGGCCTTCGGGGACGCCCGCTGGAAGGAACCCGCCTGCCTGCTGCCGGCAGACCATCTCCTGGCCGTGGGGTTCAAGACGGTCCGGCAGCATCCCACGTACCCCCGGCTGCGGCTGGAGCTGCGTTCGACGCTCTCC
The DNA here is from genome assembly GCF_047340315.1 of Streptomyces sp. AF1A. Lineage (NCBI taxonomy): Bacteria > Bacillati > Actinomycetota > Actinomycetes > Kitasatosporales > Streptomycetaceae > Streptomyces > Streptomyces sp. AF1A. Next base: position 76,910 of record NZ_JBLEBI010000008.1, on the reverse strand, counting down.
TGGAAGGAAGACGTCGAGATGGCGATCGACCGGCTCCTGGGCGCCGTCCAGAAGGAGCCGGCCCTGAGGCCGCTCTAGCCACCGTTCACCGGAGGGATGCGGTTGTGTCCCGCCGCTGAGCGGCGGGACACAAACGAATGAGCCAGCCCGTGCGGGTTGGCCCATTCGTGTTTCACGTGAAACGTCACTCGGCGATGAACTCTTCGAGGTCGCGGACGATCGCGGCCTTGGGCTTGGCGCCGACGATGGTCTTGGCCACCTCGCCGCCCTGGTAGACGTTCAGCGTCGGGATGGACATGACGCCGTACTTCGCGGCCGTGCCCGGGTTCTCGTCGATGTTGAGCTTGACGACCTCGATCTTGTCGCCGTACTCGGTGGCGATCGCCTCGAGGGACGGGGCGATCTGGCGGCACGGACCGCACCAGGCGGCCCAGAAGTCCACCAGGACAGGCTTGTCGTTCTTGAGGACGTCCTGCTCGAAGGAGTCGTCGGTCACGTTCTTCAGGGTGCCGGCCACAGGGGGCTCCTTACCTTGATCGTGTGGGGGGCGGGGAGGGGAGGGGTCAGACGGCGGCGGTCTTCTCGGGTTCCGCCTTTTCCTCGTCCGCGAGAGCGGCGAGGAAGCGCTCGGCATCCAGGGCGGAGGAGCAGCCGGTGCCGGCCGCAGTGATCGCCTGGCGGTAGGTGTGGTCGACCACGTCGCCGGCGGCGAAGACACCGGCGACATTGGTGCGGGTGGACGGGGAGGCGACCTTCAGGTAGCCCTCCTCGTCGAGGTCCAGCTGCCCCTTGAACAGCTCAGTGCGCGGGTCGTGGCCGATCGCGATGAACAGACCCGTCACCGCCAGGTCGGACAGCTCGCCGGTCTTCACATTGCGCAGCTTCAGACCGGAGAGCTTCTGCTCGCCCTGGATCTCGGCGACCTCGCTGTCCCAGGCGAACTTGATCTTCGGGTCGCCGAAGGCGCGCTCCTGCATCGCCTTGGAGGCACGCAGCGAGTCCCGGCGGTGGACGACCGTCACGGACTTGGCGAACCGCGAGAGGAAGGTGGCCTCCTCCATCGCGGTGTCGCCGCCGCCGATCACGGCGATGTCCTGGTCCTTGAAGAAGAACCCGTCACAGGTGGCGCACCAGGAGACCCCGCGGCCGGAGAGCGCGTCCTCGTTCGGGAGGCCGAGCTTGCGGTGCTGGGAGCCGGTGGCGACGATGACGGCCTTCGCCTGGTGGACCGTGCCCGCGGTGTCGGTCACGGTCTTGATCTCACCGGTCAGGTCGACGGAGACGATGTCGTCCGGGATGAGCTCGGCGCCGAAGCGCTCGGCCTGCGCCCTCATGTTGTCCATGAGTTCGGGGCCCAGGATGCCGTCGCGGAAGCCCGGGAAGTTCTCGACCTCGGTGGTGTTCATCAGCGCGCCACCCGCGGTGACGGCGCCCTCGAACACCAGGGGCTTCAGCGACGCACGGGCGGTGTAGAGCGCCGCCGTGTAGCCTGCGGGCCCGGAGCCGATGATGATCACGTTACGGACGTCGCTCACGGCTTGATTCCTCGTCTCTGGTCTGTGTCAGTCGACCGGTGCGAGCCTCTTTCGGGACTCTCACCCCACCCAACGGATCCTACGGGGCCCGCATTCCCGGTGTACCCGGGCACACGCGTGCGCGAGGACGACTGACCGAACGCTTCTGCAGACTCAGGAACGAGCGAAGGACTGCTTCAGGAGGATCGTGCCCGCCGTGACCGGTTGCTGCCCCACACAGGCCGCGTCGACCACATAGGCCGTGACCCGCGCGCTGTTGCCGGGGTCCGGCAGGACGACGAGGTAGGCGTTCTTCCCGCCGTAGGTGCCCGTCTTTGCGGCGAGGGCCTGTTCCCCCCGAGGGATCGCCTGCCGCACGCAGTCGGGGACCGCGACCTCGGGCTGAAGCAGCGTGTTCGCGCTCGCGGTCGCCCCCGCGGTGCCCTGCCCGGAGTCGATGCCGGACCGCGGTCGCTGACTGGTGGAGCCCCGCTGGGTGGCCTTCGGCGAAGCCAGGAGGTCCCGCACCTGGTTCTGCACGCTGGCCCCGGAGAACGGGCCGGCGGACGCACTCGGCTTGCCATGAGCCGTTGTGGTGGACGTGCCACTGTCGAGAGAGTGGAGCACCAGTGCCCCGGCACCCAGGACGGCAGCGGTCAGCACACTCCCCAGGACGACGGCCCTGCGCCGGTGAGTGCGTCCCTTCTTCATCCGCCCCGGCCCGGTCGTCGCCTGCGGACGTCCGGCGGGGCGATCGGCCGGCGCCGATGTTTCACGTGAAACATGGCTCGTGCTCCTCCCGTCGGAAGAGCTGAGGAGAGCCTCGGCAGCGAGGGCGGCATCGATGCGCTGGGCCACATCGACCGGCATGGGCTCTGGTGCCGGGAGGCTGCCCAGCATCCCCCGGATCTCCTCCAGGGAGGCGTGGATGTCCGCGCACGTCTCACATGCGCCCAGATGGCGCCGTACATCCGTGCTGCGGTCCAGGGGGAGAAGGCCCTCGGTGAGGTCGGAGATCTCCGCGACGTCCGGGTGCCCGGCCGTGTCTGCCGTCGAGGTCACGCTCGCCCACCTCCGCCCTTCACCGTGGCTGAATCGCTCGGTCCCGTGTCTCCTGGACGTCCGCCGGGAGACTCCGTTGCCGGTGGGACGGATGTCCCCTGCATCGGGTTCCGTCCCGGACCGGATTCGTCTCCGCTCCCGGAATCGCCGGACCGTGGATCTTCGCTGCCGCCCGGCCGCAGATGGCCGAGCAGTGGCAGAAGCCTGGCTCTGCCCCGGGCGCACCGGCTCTTCACCGTTCCCGTGGGCACGTCGAGGATCTGAGCGGCCTCCGCCACCGGGTAGCCCTGCATGTCGACAAGGACCAGGGCGGCCCGCTGCTCCTGCGGAAGGGTGCCGAGCGCCTCGAGGAGCTGGCGGTGCACATCGTTCCGCTCGGCCGGCGCCGAGGCCGACTCGTGCGGCTCCAGCAGTTGCTCCAGCCGCTCGGTGTCATCGACCGGAGCGGTCTTGCGTGAGTCCGCCTTGCGGGCACGGTCCAGGCATGCGTTCACCGTGATCCGGTGCAGCCACGTTGTGACGGCCGACTGGCCCCGGAAGGTGTGGGCGGCCCGGTAAGCCGACACCAGGGCGTCCTGGACCGCGTCAGCGGCCTCCTCGCGGTCCCCCAGCGTCCGCAGGGCGACCGCCCAGAGCCGATCCCGGTGCCGTCGCACGATCTCACCGAAGGCATCGGGATCGCCTTCCACATGGCGGGCGAGCAGATCGTGGTCGCTCACACCGTCGTATCCGGCGCCCTCCGCCATCTGCCCCCTCCGGTCCGGGTGAGACGTCAGCCCGTGAACTTCACTTCGCCGATGGCCTGCTTGTAGCCGGCACCGGCGTATGCGGCCGAGTCCGGACCCGAATACGGAACGGCCGTCAGCCAGACGAGAACGTAGCGCGTCTTGACCGACTTGCTGACCTTCACGGTGGCGGTGGTGCCCGTGGTCGTGACGCTGCCGATCCTGTCCATCGAGTCGAGCGAGGGAGGGGTCAGCGAGTCGGCCGCGTACAACTCGACCGTGGTGTGGTCGCCCGGGTAGCGCAGCGCGAGGGTGGCGGTGTCGATCTGCCGGGCTGAGCCCAAGTCGTAGACGATGCCGACGCCCGGCTTGTACGGCGCGATCCGGGGGCCTTCGTTGAAGGTCTTGGTCCGCCAGTACGTGGACGCGTCACCGTCGTACGTCTTCTGTACGTCGCCGGGGTGCTGGGCGTCTCCCTTGGCGATGAACTCCTGGCTGCCCTGGATCTTTATCGGCGCCGTCTTCGGCTTCGTGACGCTCTTGTCTCCGCCGTCGGTCGTCTGGCTCTTGTTGGTGCCGTCGGACTTGCCGCCCTGGTCCATGAGGGCGTCCGCCAACTGCCAGCTGCCCAGGCCGAGGGCGGCGATGAGGAGGGCGGAGACCGCCCACTTCAGGGCCTTGCCGGTGCGGCTCTGCAACGGGGGCGGCGCGACCGGCGAGGTGGCACCGGGGTGGGGCGCCGGCCGGCCGTAGGTGCCCTGCTGGTAGGTCGTGCGCTGGTACTCCGGCGGTGCGGTGAAGGCCGGCTCCGGCGGGCGGATGCGCGGCATCTCGCCGATCGCCTTCACCAGCTCCTCCGGAGTGGTGCACGCCGCCTCGTGACGGGACGCGGTGGCCCCGTCGTTGGCGAGGGCGCGCATGGCCAGCTCGGACAGCCCACGGTGGACGCCCGCCCGCACCTGGTCCGGCGCGATGAGCCCGACGTCCTTGGGCAGGCCCGACAGGCCGTACGCGTCGGTCTCGTAGGGCCAGCGCTGGGTCAGTGCGGCGTACAGCAGGGCGCCGATCGCCTCGGTGTCGGTGCGCTGCGGGGTGTCGGAGCTGATGCCGCGCAGCGCGGCATTGACGGCGAGACCGCGGATGCGCCACTGGCCGGTCGACGCGCGCAGGACGGCGTTGGGGTTCAGGCGCAGATGGGCGAGGCCTTCGCGGTGCGCGGCGGCCATGGCGGAGGCGACCTGACTGACCATCTGGTAGGCGTCGTGCGGCTCCAGCGGGCCGGCCGCTAGGAGCGCGGTCAGCTCGGTGGCGTCGGGCAGCCACTCGTGCACGACGTAGACCAGGTCGTTCTCCTCGACGGCGTCGAGGACCTGAACGAAGCGCGGATCGCCGAGCAGCGCGGAGGAACGGGCGGCGGCCAGCACGGAACGGGCCCGCACATGGTCCGCGGGCAGCACATGGACGCCGACGGCACGACGGAGTTTCTCGTCGACCGCACGCCAACTGCTGAATCCGTCCAGACGGGTGACGCACTCCTCCAGCCGGTAGCGTCTGGCCAGCTTGTGACCGCTGTGCAGTTCGGGAGGCGAGGCCTTTCCCTGATCCTCTACTCCGCTGCTCCCCTGGGCCTCGTCGCTGTCCGTGTCCCGCTCCGGCTTCTTGGCCACCCCGTCGGCCGTGGACTGGTCCGCCTTGGCGGTCAGCGGCTGCTCGCCGCTGTTGTCTGCCACGTCGACGGCAGCCGTGCTCCGTTCCGCCACCGTCGTCCCTGCCTCCCCATCCGTTGCACGCTGTCCGACGCCGAAACCAATTGTGCCCACAGTCCGCCGCTATGCACGACACACAGCTGCGGACGATGGTTGTGCGCCTACCCCCGCCTCAGCGACCCAGACGCCCGCGCACCATGCCCACGAGCGAGTTCAGTTCCTCGATACGCATCCGCCGCGCCGCGACGAAGAAGACACCGAGGAGGACGGCCCCGCCCACGAGAACCGCCGCGAACGAACCGGCCACGCCCTGACCGAGGGTGTGCCCGATGCCGTAGCAGGCCGCGCCACTGAGCAGCGCGGCCGGCACCGAGGCGATGCACAGACGGGCGTACGTCCGCAGCACCCGGGCTCCGTCCAGGTCACCACCGCCCAGCCGCTTGCGCAGCCGCCGCCAGGCGACACCCACGCCGATCGCGTAGGCGAGACCGTAGGCGGCGGCCATACCGGCGACCGCCCAGCGGGCCGGCAGCAGGAAGTAGCAGAGCACCGAGGCGCCCGCGTTGACGCCCGCGACGATGACCGTGTTGTAGAAGGGAGTCCGCGTGTCCTCATAGGCGTAGAAGGCGCGCAGCACGACGTACTGCACCGAGTACGGGATGAGACCGAGGCCGAAAGCCATCAGCATGTAGCCCATATTGGTGGCCTCGCCGGTGCCCGAGGTGCCGAAGATCAGCGTGCACATCGGGATGCCGAGCGCCAGGAAGCCGAAGGCGATGGGCACGATGGCCACGGCCGTGGTCCGCAGGCCCTGCGAGATGTCGTCGCGTACGGCGCCGCTGTCGCCCTCGGAGGCCGAGCGCGAGATCCGTGGCAGCAGCGCTGCCATCAGGGACACCGTGATGATGGCCTGGGGAAGGCCCCAGATCAGCTGGGCGTTGGCGTAGGCCGCGAAGCCGGTGCCCGCGACGCCGGAGTCCTTGCCGGCCGCGGTGGACAGCTGGGTGACGATCATGGCGCCGGCCTGGTTGGCGAGGACGAACAGGACCGTCCACTTGGCGAGCATGGCGGCCTTGCCCAGGCCGTGGCCGCGCCAGTCGAAACGCAGCCGGATCCGGAACCCGGTCTCGCGCAGGTAGGGAATCATCGCCAGCGCCTGGACGACCAGTCCGAGCAGCACGCCGACGCCGAGCAGGCGCTGACCCTCCGGCGGGATGTTCGTGACCGTCATGTGGGAGTCCGCGGCGGTGCCGTAGACCCAGATGAACATGCCGAGCGTCACGATGATGACGATGTTGTTCAGGACCGGGGTCCACATCATCGCGCCGAACTTGCCGCGCGCGTTGAGGATCTGACCCATCACCACATGGATGCCCATGAAGAAGATCGAGGGCAGGAAGTAGCGGGTGAAGGTGACCGCGACGTCGTTGGCGGCCGGATTGCTGGCGACCGGGTTGGACAGCATGCGCACCAGCAGTGGCGCCGCGAACATCGCGAGGCCGGTGAGCGCCGCCAGCGCCACCATGACGAGAGTCAGCAGACGGTTGGCGAAGGCCTCGCCGCCGTCGTCGTCCTCCTTCATGGCCCGCACCAACTGCGGCACGAAGACCGAGTTGAGACCACCGCCGACGGTGAGGATGTAGATCATGGTCGGCAGCTGGTAGGCGACCTGGAAGGAGTCGCCGAGGAAGCCGAGGCCGAGCGCGGAGACGATGAGCGCGGAGCGGATGAAGCCGGTGAGGCGGGAGACCATGGTGCCCGCGGCCATGACGGCGCTGGACTTCATCAGCCCGGCCGCCTTGCCGCCCTTCTTCGCCGGGGCAGCGGGCGCCTCGGGCGCGGTGGCCACGGATCCGGCGGGATCCGGGGCCGCGGCCGGGGCGGGCACCGGGGGCTGCAGCGGGTTACCGGAGGCGGAAGGGCCGGACGGGTACGCGGGCCCGCCGTACGGGCCCTGGTGGGACGGCTGCGGGGGCCGGCCGTACGCGGGCGGATACGGCTGCCCTGCGGGCCCCTGCCCGGCGGCCGTGGGCCCCGGGACGGACGTCGGATCCACGGGCGCGTGCCCACCGGTGTGCTGCTGGTCCTTGAAGAGGTGCGCGAAGGCGTCCGGCTCGTGGTACTCCTCGCCGGAGTGCGTGACGAGGTCGTCCACACCCACGAACCGGGTCGTGCGCGGATTGTCGCCGTACGGCAGGTGAGAGGCGGTGCCCCCCGGCTCCGGCGCCGGGGTCTGTGCCCACACGCGGGGGTCGGGCGCGTACGGCGACTGTGCGGGCGGGGCGTACAGCGGCTGCTGTTGGTCGTAGGCGCCGGGGGGCGGCGGGTGCGCGGCGCGGTCGTAGAGCGCCTCGGCGACCGGGTCCTGGGCGGTCAGGTCGTGTGCCCGGTAGGGATCCTGGTCGTAGGCGTCCTGGAGGTACATGTCCGCCGCGTGCTGCGGCGGCACCTGGCCGGGCTCGGGCGGCGGCTCGGGGTAGCCCGAGCCGGCCGCGCCCTGACCGCGGTCACCGTCGTACGGCGCGTTCATGCCTTACCCCACCTCATCCTCCCGGGCCCACCGGCCACGACATCGCTCAACGGTCCACTCTCTCACCCGTCCCGGACGGGTCGGCGCTTTCCGGTGCGGTGTCCGGTGCAGGGTCACTCTGCTGCTCCGGGTCGTCTGCCCCGGCGGCGGAGTCGGACTCCTCAGGGAGACGGTCTCCGGGTGCTCCAGGGTTCCCGGGCTGGTCAGCGTCCTCCCCGGCCGGTTCCGCGCCACCCTCCTCGGCCCGGCGGGCGGCCGCGCGCTTGCGCTGGGTGTACATCCGGAAACCGGCGAGGACGAGGAGCAGCACGCCGCCGCCGATGACCAGCATCACTGTGGGCGTGACCTCGGTGACCTTCACGTCGAAGCTGACGGGGTCGCCGTACTCCTGACCGTCCTCGGTGAACAGCTGGGCGATGACCGTGACCCGGCCGTTGGCGTTGGCCGAGGTGGTGAACTTCACGGACTGGCTGTGTCCGCCGGCGACGTCCACGGGCTGCTCGTAGTAGGCCTTGCCGCCGATCTTCAGACGGGTCGGCATGGTCGAGGTGAGGCGCAGCACCAGATGGCCGACCGGCTGGACGAGATTGTTCTGGACGGTCACCGGGATGGTGGCGCTGCGCCCGGAGAGCTTGGTCTCGGACTTGTCGATCAGCTTCACCTGCTGGGCCAGGTCGTCGAGCCATGCCTCGACGCCGCTGCGGAAGCTCTCCGCCGCGCTGCTCCGCCCGCGCCACGACGTGGACATCTCACGGTTTATGGCCCGCCCGAACGGGGTGACCACACGGGACTGGTCGGAGAGGACCACCTGGAAGTTGTCGAGCTTGTCCTGGGTGCGCGCGATCTGCTCGAACGCCGCCCTGGGCAGTTCCTTGCGGCGCAGCGACGAGGGATAGGCCGACGTCGAGGGGATGCGCGTGGTGGCGTTCGGGTCCGGCTTGGCCTTGGCCGCCGCGGACAGGTCCTGGGCCTGGGACCAGGTGCCCCCCTGGAGCGCCTTCAGCGCCGTCGCCATCGTCTGCACCTGGCTTGCCGTGGGCATCCGCTGCGGGGCGACGACGATGCTGCGCTCCGTGTCGGTCTGTGCGTTGACCTCGAGGCTCTGAGCCAGGAACTCCTGCACGGCGAGGGTGGCCGAGCCGGCCTTCGTCAGGTCGCCCTCGAAGGCCGTGGACATCCGGGCGTCGGCGACCACGGCCGTGGTGCCTCCGCCGACCGGGCGGGCGGCGGAGGGCGTGTACGGCAGTCCTGCGGTCTCCTGGAGGCTGTCGCTGCGCGCGATCACGCGGTCGGCACCGGCGGAGGTCGCGACCTTCATGATCGACGGGTCTACGGCGCCGTCCACGGGCCACGCGAAGTCGGTGCTGGGTGTGACGTGCAGCACGGTCTTGACGGTGGTGGCGGCGACGTCGGTGGCGTCCTTGAGGTGGCTGAGGGAGCCGGTGACGCTGGTGCCTCTGTGCGCGAGGGAGGCCAGGTCCGGGTCGCCGAACGGCAGCGCCACGACCTCCTTGCCCACCACCGCCTTCTGCAGGCTCGCCAGCCACTGCTTGGCCAGCACCTGATGTTCCCGCGGGCCGGGCGTGGTGCCGCCGTCCGCGGTCCGGAGCCGGTAGTTGCCCGTGGCCATCGCGTCCACCGAGGCCAGCAGATCCGGGTCGATCACCCAGGTGACGTCCAGGTCCTTGCCCAGATCCACGATCTGCGCGAGCCGGCCGCCGGGCGCGAGGTCCTTGGCCAGGTCGTCATTGAGGAACACCGGCGTCTGCAGCTCGCCGGGGCCCGTCTTGGCCGTCATGTGGACGGAGGACAGCAGCGGCCACAGGAACGTCGTCCTGGTCTTGGTGTCGGCGTCGGACGGCTGCCACGGCAGGAACGTCCGCCGGATGCCGAGCACCTGGTCCCACGGCTGGGCCGACGTCTGGCCGGACAGCGCGACACCCAACTCGTAGACGCCGTCATTGCCGAGATCGAGCTTGTCCACGGGGACGGAAAGGTTGAAGTGCTCGGCGCTCCCCGGAGCCAGCTTGTCGAACTTCTCCACGTACTTGCCGCCGACCTCGGGGCCCGCGCCGCTCTGCAGCTCGTCGGGGTGCTCGGCGATGGCGTCGATGGCCGAGCGGGTGTTCAGCATCGGGCCGATCCGCAGGCCCACGTGGGCGTCGGTGACGGGCTGCCTGCCCTTGTTGGTCACCGTCCCGGAGACGGTCAGTGTGTCGCCGTCCGTGGGGGCGCTGGGCGTGAGCGAGTCCACAGAGACGGAGACCGGTTCCGAGGAGGCGGCCAGGGCGGGTGCCGCGGCGGGCAGCTGAAGCAGGCCGGCCAGCAGAGGTGCCCCGGTGAGCAGCGCTGCGGTGCGCCGCAGCCAGCGGCGCGCAGGTGAGGCACTGGTCCCCTGGAAGTCAGCCGCCTCGGCCACGCGCTCGCCCGTCCCTCGTCGTCGTCAGTGGTCGTCGGAATGTGCGTCCACGCATGGTAACGATGCGCGCCGAGCGGAAGTGCCGCGGTCTCCATCACAAGATCGGAGGTCAGCGACGACCTGTCCTCTATATCCAGTATCGAGGGAAGAGCAGCCGTACGCCGCAAGAGCAGTGCTTGCGGGGGTATGGAAGCAGCTCTCCGAGCGCCTCGGCAGGGGGGCACCGGCCATTACCGGGCGCATCGGATCGCCCGGGGCACGTACCCTCTTCTGTTGTGCCGAACCCCAACGAAGACACTTCCTCCGCCCTGAGCCAGGCGCAGCAGCGCGCGGTCACCGAGCTGCTGCGGGTGGCGCCGGTCGCCGACGATCTCGCCCGCCGATTCCAGGAAGCAGGGTTCTCCCTCGCCCTGGTCGGCGGATCGGTGCGCGACGCACTGCTCGGCCGGCTCGGCAACGATCTGGACTTCACCACCGACGCGCGCCCCGAGGACGTTCTGAAGATCGTCCGGCCTTGGGCGGACGCCGTCTGGGAGGTCGGGATCGCCTTCGGCACCGTTGGCGCACACAAGGGCGGCTACCAGATCGAGATCACCACTTACCGTTCCGAGTCGTACGACCGCACCTCCCGCAAGCCCGAGGTGTCCTATGGCGACTCCGTTGAGGAGGATCTGGTCCGCCGCGACTTCACGGTCAACGCGATGGCTGTGGCCCTGCCGGGCAAGGAGTTCATCGACCCGCACGGTGGCCTGAAGGATCTCGCGGCGGGCGTGCTGCGGACGCCGGGCACGCCCGAGGAGTCCTTCTCGGACGATCCGCTGCGGATGATGCGGGCCGCGCGGTTCGCCGCCCAGCTGAACTTCGAGGTCGCACCCGAGGTCGTCACGGCCATGACGGACATGGCGGACCGCATCGAGATCGTCTCGGCCGAGCGGGTCCGGGACGAGCTGAACAAGCTGATCCTCTCCGCACACCCCCGCAAGGGGCTGACCCTGCTCGTCGACAGCGGGCTCGCCGCCCATGTGCTGCCCGAGCTGCCGGCGCTGCGCCTGGAGAGCGACGAGCACCACCGGCACAAGGACGTCTACGAGCACACGCTGATCGTCCTCGAGCAGGCGATCGCGCTGGAGGAGGACGGCCCGGACCTCACGCTGCGGCTGGCCGCGCTGCTGCACGACATCGGCAAGCCGCGTACCCGCCGTTTCGAGAAGGACGGCCGGGTCTCGTTCCACCATCACGAGGTGGTCGGCGCCAAGATGACCAAGAAGCGCATGACCGCCTTGAAGTACTCCAACGAGCTGGTGAAGGACGTCTCACGGCTGGTCGAACTGCATCTGCGCTTCCACGGCTACGGCACCGGGGAGTGGACGGACTCGGCGGTCCGCCGCTACGTCCGTGACGCGGGCCCGCTGCTGGACCGCCTGCACAAGCTGACCCGCTCCGACTGCACCACACGCAACAAGCGGAAGGCGGTCGCACTGTCCCGCGCCTACGACGGCCTGGAGGAGCGCATTGCGCAGCTCCAGGAGCAGGAGGAGCTGGACGCGATCCGCCCGGACCTCGACGGCAACCAGATCATGGAGATCCTGGGCGTCGGACCGGGCCCGGTCGTCGGCAAGGCCTACAAGCACATGCTGGAGCTCCGGCTCGAACACGGCCCGATGGAGTACGACGCTGCGGTGGGTGCCCTCAAGGAGTGGTGGGCCCAGCAGGGCTGAGCCGGTCGGCGATGTTTCACGTGAAACATGCGTCGGGCCGGCAGTATCGAGGGGCGATGTTTCACGTGAAACATCGCCCCTCGTTCTGTTCCGCCGCCCGCCGCCATTCGAAGCGGGCGAGGGCTGCCGCCACTGCGCCGTAGATCAGGCCGATCAGGACCACCAGGACCGGCGACCTGCCGTCCGGCGGAAGCATCAGGGCCGCCACACCGGCCGCGCCGACGAAGGCCACGTTGAAGAGGACGTCGTAGACGGAGAAGATCCGCCCGCGGAAGCCGTCATCGACGCAGGCCTGGACGATCGTGTCGGTGGCGATCTTGGCGCCTTGGGTGATCAGGCCCAGGATGAAGGCCGCGGTCAGCAGCGGACCGGTGGCGAACGGCAGGCCGAGGGCGGGTTCCAGGACCATGGCCGCTCCGGAGCACACGACGATCCAGCGGCCGGGCCCGAGCCGCCCCGCCGCCCAGGGGGTCACGACGGCCGCCGTGAAGAATCCCGCACCGGACAGTGCCAGTGCCAGGCCGAGCAGTCGGAGTCCCTCTTCGGGGTCGCCCGTGAGGCCGTAGCGGCACAGCATGAGCAGCAGGACGAGGAGAGCGCCGTAGCAGAAGCGCATCAGCGTCATGGCGGCCAGCGCCCAGACCGCTTCCCTCCGCCGGGGCACGGCCAGGTGCCGGGCGGCCGCGAGCAGATCGCGCGCCGTGTCCGCGAGTGCGGCGCCCAGGTGGGGCCGGGTGGGCTGCCGGTCGGGGCCGAGGAGCCCGGGAGCCATGCTCAGGGACGACAGGCCCGCACACAGATAGAGGAAGGCGCCCAGCAGCACCACCGCGGCATCGGAGTCCGACGAGAGGAGCCGCACGCCGAAGGCGAGCCCGCCGCCGGCGGTCGCGGCGAGCGTGCCGGCCGTCGGTGACAGGGAATTGGCCAGCACCAGGCGTTCGGTGTCGACCACGCGAGGCAGGGCTGCGGACAGCCCGGCGAGGATGAAGCGATTCACGGCCGTCACGCACAGCGCGGAGACGTAGAAGAGCCAGTCCGGCACGTGGCCCACCATCAGCCCCGCGGTGGCCGCGGCCAGCAGAGCGCGCAGCAGATTGCCATGCACGAAGACCTGCCGGCGTCGCCAGCGGTCCAGCAGGACTCCGGCGAAAGGGCCGACGAGCGAGTAGGGCAGCAGCAGCACCGCCATCGCCGAGGCGATCGCGGCGGCCGAGGTCTGTCTCTCCGGTGAGAAGACGACGTAGGCGGCGAGCGCGACCTGGTAGACGCCGTCGGCGCCCTGGGACAGAAGGCGGACGTACAGCAGGCGCCGGAAGTACCGCAGGCGCAACAGGACGCGCAGGTCACGGGCGACGGGCATGAGGCACAGCCTCACACATGCGGAAAGTCCCCGGGTCGGGACCCGGGGACTTTCACAGCCCTGGCAGGAGCGTTCTGTTGCGAGCGACGGCGAGGCGCGTTAGCGCTCTACCTCGCCGCGGATGAACTTCTCGACGTTCTCGCGGGCCTCGTCGTCGAAGTACTGGACCGGCGGGGACTTCATGAAGTACGAGGACGCGGAGAGGACCGGGCCGCCGATGCCGCGGTCCTTGGCGATCTTCGCGGCGCGCAGGGCGTCGATGATGACGCCGGCGGAGTTCGGGGAGTCCCAGACCTCGAGCTTGTACTCCAGGTTCAGCGGGACGTCACCGAAGGCGCGGCCCTCGAGGCGGACGTACGCCCACTTGCGGTCGTCGAGCCAGGCCACGTAGTCGGACGGGCCGATGTGGACGTTCTTCTCGCCGAGGTCCCGGTCGGGGATCTGGGAGGTGACGGCCTGCGTCTTGGAGATCTTCTTGGACTCCAGGCGCTCGCGCTCGAGCATGTTCTTGAAGTCCATGTTGCCGCCGACGTTCAGCTGCATCGTGCGGTCCAGGACGACGCCCCGGTCCTCGAACAGCTTCGCCATGACGCGGTGCGTGATGGTGGCACCGACCTGGGACTTGATGTCGTCACCGACGATCGGCACACCGGCGGCGGTGAACTTGTCCGCCCATTCCTTGGTGCCGGCGATGAAGACCGGGAGGGCGTTGACGAAGGCGACCTTGGCGTCGATGGCGCACTGGGCGTAGAACTTCGCCGCGTCCTCGGAACCCACGGGCAGGTAGCAGACCAGGACGTCGACCTGCTTGTCCTTCAGGATCTGGACGATGTCGACCGGCTCGGCGTCGGACTCCTCGATGGTCTGGCGGTAGTACTTGCCGAGGCCGTCGAGGGTGTGGCCGCGCTGGACGGTGACACCGGTGTTGGGCACGTCGCAGATCTTGATGGTGTTGTTCTCGGATGCGCCGATCGCGTCCGCGAGGTCGAGGCCCACCTTCTTGGCGTCCACGTCGAACGCAGCGACGAACTCGATGTCGCGCACGTGGTAGTCACCGAACTGCACGTGCATCAGGCCGGGGACCTTCGACGCCGGGTCGGCGTCCTTGTAGTACTCGACTCCCTGCACCAGCGACGCGGCACAGTTGCCCACGCCGACGATGGCTACGCGAACCGAACCCATTCCGGTTGCTCCCTGTGTGTACGAGTGAGTCCCTGACTGGGGCTCACGTGGCGGTGTCGCCGGGCGTATCCGTCCCGGGGTGGTCCCCGGGACGGGGCAGGCCGCCCGTCGATCCAGTGGTGGTGTCCTGCTGAGCGGACCCCCCGGACACGGAACCCCTCAGGTCCCGCCCGGCCCGCTCGCTCTCGATGAGCTCGTTCAGCCAGCGCACTTCGCGCTCCACGGACTCCATCCCGTGGCGCTGGAGCTCAAGTGTGTAGTCGTCCAGGCGCTCCCGCGTGCGCGCCAGAGAAGTGCGCATCTTCTCCAGGCGCTCCTCCAGGCGGCTGCGCCGGCCCTCCAGCACGCGCATGCGCACATCGCGCGATGTCTGCCCGAAGAAGGCGAACCGTGCGGCGAAGTGCTCGTCCTCGTACGCGTCGGGACCGGTCTGCGAGAGCAGTTCCTCGAAGTGCTCCTTACCTTCCGCCGTCAGTCGGTAGACGATCTTGGCGCGGCGTCCGGTGAGGGGAGCCGTGAGGGCGTCCTCGTGGGTGCTTCCGGGTTCCTCGATCAACCAGCCGTTGGCGACCAGCGTCTTGAGGCAGGGGTACAGGGTCCCGTAGCTGAACGCCCGGAACACACCCAGTGATGTATTGAGTCGTTTGCGCAGCTCGTAGCCGTGCATCGGGGACTCGCGCAGCAGGCCGAGCACGGCGAACTCGAGGATGCCGGAGCGCCGGCTCATCGTCGCCTCCTCTCGGTCCCACGGGTCCGCCCGCAGGTCTCTCGGTGCCTCTCAGCATCTTTATTTCGTGCTGATGTATCGACTCGATACATCTCGACGATAGAACGCCGACTCGCACGCGACAAGAGGGACGACGGTGAACGGGGTCACATCACCGATTCGCAGGAGGCAAGTTGCCTGTTTTGGGGTGAACTTCGGGGCTCGGGAGGTTTTGGCGGTGCGTAGTCTGTGCGGCATGCAGACCACCGGGAACCAAGCGACGTCTGGGGAGCGTCGTCGTCCCCGGTGCCGTACGGGTGAATGCAGAACCGACCACATCCGTACTTCGGGGGGACCGGAAACCAGCCGCCGTTCCAGGCGCGCACGGGTGCGCCTGCCCGAGGAGTAATCGTTCGATGAGCGAGCACCGTCGCAAACCGCCGCAGCCGCAGGGAGGCGGACGTGCCGCGGCCCGACGCGGCCAGCCCGGCTCGTCCCCCGGTCGCCGCGGGGCACCGCGAGGCGCCAGCGGATCGCCAGCCGACTCCTATGGACCGGGTTCCGGCTCTTATGGGTCGAGCTCTCAAGGGTCGACGTCCTATGGTCCGAGAGACGGGGGGCGGTCGTACGGCGGCCGCGCCGAGGCCAGGCGTGCGGCCCAGAGAAGCGGTGGCGGCCGCCGCAGGGCGCCCGGCCCCGGCGGCCCGACCGGGCCCGGACGCGGCCGAGGGCGCACGGCCCCGCCCGGCAGGAAGCGGATCATCGACTACCCCCGCGCGGACAAGTACGGATGGCACCGCTGGGTGCCGTCCTGGAAGCTCGTGACGGGTCTGTTCATCTGCTTCGTCGGAAGCCTGGTGGCCGTGGCCGGCCTCGGGTATTACCTGGTGGCTGTGCCGAACGTGGCCCAGGCCGCGACCGCGCAGAACAACGTGTACTACTGGTCCGACGGCACCGAGATGGTGCGTACCGGCGGTGAGATCAACCGCCAGATCATCAACTACGCGGACATCCCCAGGGATATGCGCTACGCCGTCATCTCGCAGGAGAACAAGACCTTCGAGACCGACAGCGGCATCGACCCCAAGGGCATCGCGCGGGCCCTCTTCAACATGGCACGGGGCGGTCAGACGCAGGGCGGCTCCACGATCACCCAGCAGTACGTCAAGAACGCCATGCTGGACGACCAGTCGCAGACCGTCTCCCGCAAGTTCAAGGAGATCTTCGTCGCGATCAAGGTGGGGGCCGAGGTCCCCAAGGACCAGATCATGGCCGGCTACCTGAACTCGGCGTACTTCGGCCGCGGTGCCTATGGCCTGCAGGCCGCCTCGCGCGCCTACTTCAACAAGGACGCCAAGGACCTGAACGCGGGCCAGTGCGCCTTCCTGGCGGCGATGCTGAAGGGCGCCACGTACTACGACCCCGCCGGCGCGACCTCGCTGGACCCGACCGCCACTGCCTCTGCGAACCAGAAGCGTGCCCTGGCACAGATGCAGGACACCCTCAACAAGATGGTCCAGTACGGCCATCTGAGCGCCACGGAACGGGCCAAGTACACCACCCTCCCGAAGTGGCAGAACCCCCGGTCGAACAGCCGGCTCAGCGGTCAGATCGGTTACCTGGTCGACCTCGCCAAGTCCTACCTGGTCAACAACAGCAAGGAGACCGGGATCACCGCGGACAAGCTGCAGCGGGGCGGTTACCGGATCTACACGACCTTCGACAAGAAGAAGGTCAACGAGCTCGAGGCCGCCGTCAAGAACGTCCAGAAGACGAACATCAAGCCCAAGCTGCGGCCAAAGACCGACACGTACGTGCAGTTCGGCGGCGCCTCGGTGGACCCCTCTTCGGGTGCGATCAAGGCCATCTACGGCGGTGAGGACGCGACCAAGCACTTCACCGACAACGCCGACGCGACCGGCGCCCAGGTGGGTTCGACGTTCAAGCCGTTCGTACTGGCGGCGGCCATGAAGTGGGGCGTGCGGAACCCGGACGGACCGGAGGAGCAGGCGCAGGACGAGCGAACGATCGCCTCACCCAAGAGCCTGTACAGCGGCAAGAACAAGCTCAAGATCAAGAACTATGACGGGTCCGTCTGGACCGACCAGCACGGCAAGGAGTGGCTCCAGACGAACGACGGCAACGAGTCCGTCGGCCGGCCGCCCAACTACAAGATCGACCTCCGTGAGGCGATGCGACTCTCGGTGAACTCCGCCTACGTCCAGCTGGGCATGGATGTCGGTCTGGACAAGGTCAAGGAGACGGCGCTGGACGCCGGCATCCTGGAGAGCAGCCTCGCCGACTCGCACTACCCGTCGTTCTCGATCGGCACGTCGGACCCGAGTGCCATCCGGATGGCCGGTGCCTATTCCACCTTCGCCAACAGCGGCAAGCAGAACGATCCCTATTCGGTCACGCGAGTGCTGAGCAAGGACGGGGAGGTCTACCGGCACAAGGCCGCGCCGAAGGACGCCTTCGACCCCAACGTGGCCAACAATGTCACCGACGTCCTGAAGACCGTGGTCGACAAGGGAACCGGTACCAACGCCCGGCTGCCAGGCCGGGACGTGGCCGGTAAGACCGGTACGACCGACGGCAACAAGTCCGCCTGGTTCGTCGGCTACACCCCGCAGCTGTCCACCGCGATCAGCATGTTCCGCCTGGACGACAACGCGAACAACAAGGCGCGCACGTTCCTGGAGATGTACGGAACCGGTGGCCAGAAGAAGATCCACGGCGCCTCGTTCCCGGCCCAGATCTGGCACGACTACATGGCCGAGGCGCTGCAGAACCAGCCTCCGGAGCGGTTCACGCCCCCGCAGCCCATCGGCAAGGCGCTCAACGCCGAACCGAGCCCGACGCCGACCCCGTCGGTCAGCGAGAGCCAGTCGGCGAGCCCGACGCCGACCCCGACGCCGAGCAACACCGCACCCTCGCCGAGGCCAACGCCGAGCTTCACCTGCGGCTTCTTCGGCTGCAACGCCAACGGCGGCGGTAACGGCGGCAACGGCAACGGCGGCAACGACGGTGGGGGCACGAACGGCGGAACCTCGCCGACGCCCACGATCACCGAGACGACGACAGGCGGCGGCACCAACCGAGGGAACGGCAACGGTGGCTTCTTCGGAGGTCAGACCGGCTAGTCCCGCGGTATGACCGATTGGCGCTGATACCACCCGCCAAGGGTGTTTCACGTGAAACAGGGGCCGCCGCACCCGCGAGGTGCGGCGGCCCCCGGCGTTTTCCCAGACAAGTACGGCAGGATTGGCCCATGTCCAGTGCAGAGATGACGCCCGCGAGCGTGCACGACCCAGAGCCCGGGCGGCCCGACAGGGCGGAGCCGGTGCGACCCACCAGGGAGGACGAGGTCGCCGCGGCCGGCAGCGAACTGATCGGCGGCCCCGTCGGTCGGCGTGCCCTGCTCGGGACCTCCTGGTGGACGCCTGTGCGGATCGTCGCGCTCGTGGCGATCGGGATGTTCGCCCTTGGGATGGTCCAGAAGGCGCCGTGCTACCACGGCGCCTGGTTCTTCGGTGCAAGCTCTCAGTACACCAAAGCGTGCTACTCGGACATTCCGCATCTCTATCAGGGGCGCGGGTTCGCCGACCATCTCGTGCCGTACTTCGACAGACTCCCGGACAGCATGTCCGGCGGCATGGGCTACCTCGAGTACCCGGTCCTGACCGGGGTGTTCATGGAGGTGGCCTCCTGGCTCACCCCGCACAGCGGCACCATCCAGCACCAGGAGCAGTGGTACTGGTTCGTCAACGCGGCACTGCTGATGGTGTGTGCGGCCGTCATCGCCGTCTGCGTGGCCCGCACCCACCGCCGGCGCCCCTGGGACGGCCTGCTGGTCGCCCTGGCGCCCGCCTTCGCCTTGACCGCCACGATCAACTGGGACCTGCTGGCGGTGGCGCTCACGGCCGCCGCGATGCTGATGTGGTCCCGGAGCCGCCCGGTTGCCTTCGGTGTCCTCCTGGGGCTCGCCACGGCCGCCAAGCTCTACCCCGTGTTCCTCCTCGGCCCGCTGCTCGTACTGTGCTGGCGGGCCGACCGCTGGCGGGAGTTTCTGCAGGCCACGGGCGGCGCGGTAATCGCCTGGCTCGTGGTGAACCTGCCGGTGATGCTGTTCGCCTTCCGGGGCTGGTCCAAGTTCTACACGTTCAGCCATGACCGGGGCGTCGACTTCGGCTCCTTCTGGCTGATCTGGGCACAGAACTCCAGCAACCCGCCGAGCACCGACTTCGTGAACACCTCCGCCACGGTGCTGGTGGTGCTGTGCTTCCTCGGCATCGCCGCCCTGACGTTCACCGCTCCGCGCCGGCCGCGCTTCGCCCAGCTCGCCTTCCTGATGGTGGCGGCCTTCATCCTCACCAACAAGGTCTACTCGCCGCAGTACGTGCTGTGGCTGGTGCCGCTCGCGGTGCTGGCCCGGCCCAAGTGGCGGGACTTCCTGATCTGGCAGGCGTGCGAGGTGGCGTACTTCCTGGGCATCTGGATGTACCTCGCCTACACGACCAGCGGAGACGCCCACAAGGGCCTGCCGACGCACGGCTACCACTGGGTCATCGTGCTGCACCTGGTGGGCACGCTGTACCTGTGCGCCGTCGTCGTACGGGACATCCTCATGCCGGAGCGGGACGTGGTGCGCCGGTCGGGCGACGACGACCCCTCGGGCGGGGTGCTCGACGGAGCGGAGGACGCCTTTGTGCTCGGCGCGGCGGCCCACCCACCCCGGCACGCCGCCCAGCTCGACGTGCCCTACGTGGACTGGGGGAGGCCGGAGCCGGCACCGCAACGAGACGGTTCGCTCTGAGCGAACACCGCGTCGGAGGACCGGCCGAAGGCGCGGTCGGCAGGTCGTGAAGAAGGCCGTACACGGCGTCCGTGTACGGCCTCTTCGCTGTCCTGAGCCGGGCTCAGCGGTCCATGAGCCGGTCGAACTGCGTGGTCGTGTGCCGCAGATGCGCCACCAGCTCGTCACCGACCTTCGGCTCCGGGGCGTCCGAGGGGACGAAAAGGATCGACACCTGCATGTGCGGCGGCTCGGCGAACCAGCGCTGCTTGCCGCCCCACACGAACGGCGAAAGGTTCCGGTTGACGGTGGCGAGGCCGGCCCGTGCCACGCCCTTGGCGCGGGGCATGACGCCGTGCAGGGCCTTCGGGGCCTCCAGGCCCACCCCGTGCGACGTGCCGCCCGCCACGACCACCAGGAAGCCGTCCGAGGCGGCCTTCTGCTGCCGGTAGCCGAACCGGTCGCCCTTGGCCACCCGCGTGACGTCCAGGACGGCCCCGCGGTACTCGGTGGCCTCGTGGTCCCCCAGCCACAGCCGGGTGCCGATGCGGGCGCGGAACAGGGTCTGGGGGAACTGCTGCTGCAGCCGGGCCAGTTCGTCGGCCTTGAGGTGGCTGACGAACATCGTGTGCAGCGGCAGCCGGGCCGCACGCAGCCGGTCCATCCAGCCGATGACCTCCTCGACGGCGTCCGAGCCGTCGGTGCGGTCCAGCGGCAGATGGATGGCGAAGCCCTCCAGCCGGACGTTCTCTATGGCCTGGTGCAGCTGTGGCAGGTCCTGCTCGCTGATGCCGTGCCGCTTCATCGAGGACATCACCTCGATGACGACACGGGCGCCCACGAGGCCGTACACGCCGTCGATCGAGGAGACCGACCGGACGACGCGGTCGGGCAGCGGCACGGGCTCCTCGCCGCGCCGGTAGGGCGTCAGCACCAGCAGGTCACCGCTGAAGAAGTCCTTGATGCGCGCGGCTTCGTACGTCGTGCCGACGGCCAGCAGGTCCGCACCGAGCCGCGTGGCCTCTTCCGCCAGCCGCTCGTGTCCGAAGCCGTAGCCGTTGCCTTTGCAGACCGGGACCAGTCCCGGGAACTGCTCCTGCACGTGCTTGTGGTGCGCCCGCCAGCGCGCGGTGTCGACGTAGAGCGTGAGCGCCATGGCCGGACCCGGAACCTTTCTCGTGGCTGCGGTGTATCAGGGGTGTGAAAGCTACGAACCCTATGGAATCAAACGCCCGCGGCTCAGCGGCGCGACATGTAGATGTCGAGCGCCTTGTGGAGCAGTTTGTTGAGCGGGAAGTCCCACTCGCCGAGGTACTCGGCGGCCTGCCCGCCGGTGCCCACCTTGAACTGGATCAGGCCGAACAGGTGGTCCGTCTCGTCGAGCGAGTCGGAGATGCCGCGCAGGTCGTAGACCGTGGCGCCGAGCGCGTAGGCGTCACGCAGCATCCGCCACTGCATCGCGTTCGAGGGCCGGACCTCGCGGCCGATGTTGTCGGAGGCGCCATAGGAGTACCAGACGTGCCCGCCGACGATCAGCATGGTCGCCGCGGAGAGGTTCACGCCGTTGTGGCGGGCGAAGTACAGCCGCATGCGGTTCGGGTCCTCGGTGTTGAGGGCCGTCCACATGCGCTGGAAGTACGACAGCGGGCGGGGCCGGAAGTGGTCGCGCACGGCCGTGATCTCGTACAGCCGCTGCCACTCGGCCAAGTCCTGGTAGCCGCCCTGGACGACCTCGACCCCGGCCTTCTCGGCCTTCTTGATGTTGCGCCGCCACAACTGGTTGAGGTTCTTGTGCACCTCTTCCAGGGAGCGGTTCGCCAGTGGCACCTGGAAGACATAGCGCGGCTGCACATCGCCGAAGCCGGCGCCGCCGTCCTCGCCCTGCTGCCAGCCCATGCGGCGCAGCTTGTCCGCCACCTCGAAGGCGCGCGGCTCGATGAAGTCGGCCTCCAGGTCGCGCAGGCGCTTGACGTCCTGGTCCTGGATGCCCCTCTTGATCGTCTCCGCGTACCAGCGACGGATGATCACCGGCGGACCCATCTTCACCGAGAAGGCGCCCTGCTGCTTCAGGTGCGCCAGCATCGGCTGGATCCAGTCGTCGAGGTTCGGCGCGAACCAGTTGATGACCGGCCCCTCGGGGAGATAGGCGAGGTAGCGCTTGATCTTGGGCAGCTGACGGTAGAGGACCAGGCCGACGCCGACCAGCTCGCCGGTGCGCTCGTCGAACCAGCCGAGGTTCTCCGAGCGCCACTCCGCCTTGACATCGGCCCAGGCCGGGACCTGCATGTGACTCGCCGCCGGCAGGCTCTGGATGTACGCCAGATGCTGCTCGCGACTGATGGTCCTCAGGGTCAGGCTCATTCGGGGCGCTCCTCGGGCTGGTGTGTCCCCATGGGTACAGGGGCTCCGGCTCTCGCGCCGAAGCCTACTGCGCCGTGCGCGCGCCCCGACTGGGCGTAGGGCACCTTCGCCCCGGCCTGTGGGCCGCCGGGGCGTTCGGGGACGCCGGAGGGGGCGCCGGACGGGCCCCGCCTAGACGATCCCGCCGAACAGTCCGCCGTGCGCCATGCCGACGAGGAGACCGATGCCCGAGGCGCCGAGACCGAGGATCAGTCCGAAGCGCTGTCGCGTGGTCACCGAGACCCACTGCCCGTAGGCCCCGATGAGGATGCCCACCAGGCCGGTCCAGGAGGTGAGCAGATGAAGGCTGTGGAAGAAGGACGTGATGAAGGACGTCGCTCCGAGGACCAGCGTCACCGCCATCAAGGCGTTCTGGAGCGGATGGGGCTTGCCGTCCGTGGCGAAGAGGGATCCGGCGGAATTGGGCTGCAATGCCTGTGCCATGGGCACCTCCTGCGGAAGGCGGCGCATAGTAGCGCCGTACACACCCGACGTGTACAGATTGACGGGCCCCCCGGCCGGATTTCAACCGGAAGCGGGTGTGCGGGTAGTCTGTACGGTCTGCACCGGTGTCTGCCCAGATCCACGGCCGGGGATTCCTCAGCGGGACCCCTGATTGTCAGTGGCAGCCGATACCGTTGCGTACGCATCACGACCCTCCTGCCACGGAACGACCGTGGCCGCTGAGTCCAAAGGAGGTGGGTTCCACATGCGTCACTACGAGGTGATGGTCATCCTCGACCCCGATCTCGAGGAGCGTGCGGTCTCCCCGCTGATCGAGAACTTCCTGTCCGTCGTCCGTGATGGCGGCGGCAAGGTGGAGAAGGTCGACACCTGGGGCCGTCGTCGTCTCGCCTACGAGATCAAGAAGAAGCCCGAGGGCATCTACTCGGTCATCGACCTGCAGGCCGAGCCTGCGGTCGTCAAGGAGCTCGACCGGCAGATGAACCTGAACGAGTCGGTCCTCCGGACCAAGGTCCTCCGCCCCGAGACCCACTGAGCCCTTCCGCTCAGCTGATCTCGGGATTCGAGTAGCAAGCAAGCAGCCAGAGCAGCAAACCCGCCGAGAGGTTCCCCCATGGCAGGCGAGACCGTCATCACGGTCATCGGCAATCTTGTCGACGACCCCGAGCTGCGCTTCACCCCGTCCGGTGCGGCGGTCGCGAAGTTCCGTGTCGCGTCCACTCCCCGCACCTTCGACCGTCAGACCAACGAGTGGAAGGACGGCGAGAGCCTCTTCCTGACCTGCTCGGTCTGGCGTCAGGCGGCGGAGAACGTCGCCGAGTCGCTCCAGCGAGGCATGCGCGTGATCGTGCAGGGCCGGCTGAAGCAGCGGTCCTACGAGGACCGCGAGGGCGTCAAGCGCACGGTCTACGAGCTGGACGTCGACGAAGTCGGCCCCAGCCTGCGCAACGCCACGGCCAAGGTCACCAAGACCGCCGGTGGCGCTCGCGGTGGCCAGGGTGGTTACGGCGGCGGTGGCGGCCAGGGTGGCGGCGGCTGGGGCGGAGGCCCCGGTGGCGGCCAGCAGGGCGGCGGTGCTCCGGCCGACGACCCGTGGGCGACCGGCGCTCCCGCCGGTGGTGCCCAGCAGGGCGGCGGTGGCTGGGGCGGCGGCTCCGGCGGCGGTGGCGGCTACTCGGACGAGCCCCCCTTCTAGGCCTTCGGGCCGAGGGCGGGTCGTACCCAAACTTCTTGATCACACAGGAGAAACACCATGGCGAAGCCGCCTGTGCGCAAGCCGAAGAAGAAGGTCTGCGCTTTCTGCAAGGACAAGGTCACGTACGTGGACTACAAGGACACGAACATGCTGCGGAAGTTCATTTCCGACCGCGGCAAGATCCGTGCCCGCCGCGTGACCGGCAACTGCACGCAGCACCAGCGTGACGTCGCCACGGCTGTCAAGAACAGCCGTGAGATGGCGCTGCTGCCCTACACGTCCACCGCGCGCTAAGGGAAGGGTGACCGACTCATGAAGATCATCCTCACCCACGAGGTCACCGGCCTCGGTGCCGCGGGCGACGTCGTCGACGTCAAGGACGGCTACGCTCGCAACTACCTGATCCCGCGGAAGTTCGCGATCCGCTGGACCAAGGGTGGCGAGAAGGACGTCGAGCAGATCCGTCGTGCTCGCAAGATCCACGAGATCCAGACCATCGAGCAGGCCAACCAGGTCAAGGCCCAGCTCGAGGGTGTGAAGGTCCGTCTGGCGGTCCGCTCCGGCGAGTCCGGCCGTCTCTTCGGTTCCGTCACCCCGGCCGACATCGCCTCCGCGATCAAGGCTTCCGGTGGCCCCGAGGTCGACAAGCGCCGCGTCGAGCTGTCCGCTCCGATCAAGACCCTGGGCGCCCACGAGACGTCCGTGCGTCTGCACCCCGAGGTGGCCGCCAAGGTCAACATCGAGGTCGTCGCGGGCTGATCGCTGTGCTCGGCTGAGCAGCTGAAAGGGTCCGCGCCCTTCATGGGTGCGGCCCCTTTTGCATGTCCGGGTACGCCATGTTTCACGTGAAACGTCAGCGGGTCGCGCCCGTCACGATCCAGCGGCCGGACCGAGTCCGCAACCACAGGGTCAGCAGGCGTACCGCCATCATCAGCGTCATGGCCGCCCAGAGTGCGCCGAGGCCGCCACCGAGGACGGGGACGAGCAGGGCCGCGGGGGCGAAGACTCCCAGAGTGATCAACATGGCCCAGGCGAGGTACGGGCCGTCGCCGGCGCCCATCAGAACGCCGTCCAGGACGAACACCGCACCGCAGATCGGCTGGGAGAGCGCTACCAGCAGCAGCGCGGGCAGCGCCGCGTGGTTCACCAGGGAGTCGCTGGTGAACAACGGCAGGAAGAGCGGCCGGGCGGCCACCACGAGCAGGCCGAGGACGACACCGGTCGCGATGCCCCACTCGACCATGCGCCGGCACGCCTCGCGTGTGCCGCGGGCATCGCCGGCGCCGAGGTAGCGGCCGATGATGGCCTGACCCGCTATCGCTATCGCGTCGAGCGCGAAGGCCAGCAGGCTCCACAGGGACAGGACGATCTGGTGGGCGGCGATATCGGCGTCACCGAGATGTGCTGCAACCGCGGTGGCGATCATGAGGATCGCCCGCAGCGACAGTGTGCGCACCAGCAGCGGAACGCCGGCCTGTGCCGAGGCACGGATGCCGGTGGCGTCCGGACGGAGGGACGCCCCATGCCGACGGGCCCCGCGTACGACGACGGTGAGATAGACGGCCGCCATGCCGCACTGGGCGATGACCGTGCCCCAGGCCGAGCCGGCGATGCCGAGCCCGGCGCCATAGACGAGCCCGGCGTTGAGTCCCGCATTGGTGACGAAGCCCGCGACGGCGACGTAGAGCGGAGTCCTGGTGTTCTGCAGTCCGCGCAGCACTCCCGTGGCGGCGAGGACCATGAGCATGGCCGGGATGCCCAGCGCGGAGATGCGCAGATAGGTCGTGGCGTAGGGGGCCGCGGTCGCGGAGGCGCCGAAGAGGTCCACGACGCCGGGAGCCAGCGGAAGGACGAGGGCAATGACGGCGGCACCCAGGAGCAGCGCCAGCCAGATGCCATCCATGCCCTGACGGATGGCGGCCTGAAGATCACCCGCGCCCACCCGGCGGGCCACGGCGGCCGTCGTGGCATAGGCCAGGAAGACGAAGACGCTCACCGCGGTGGTGAGGAGGGCGGAGGCGACGCCGAGACCGGCGAGTTGAGCGGTCCCGAGGTGGCCGACGATCGCACTGTCCGCCATGACGAAAAGAGGCTCGGCGACAAGGGCGCCGAAGGCCGGGAGGGCCAGCGCGACGATCTCTCGGTCGTGCCGACGCCGGGTGGCCTGGGGTATCGCTGGAGCCTGTGTCATGAGCACCAATCTAATCGTCCACAGGTAAGAGATGCAATTGAGCCGCACCCCTTACTCTCGATCTGGACCGGCGTCCTTTCGCGCGGCGTTCGAAGCGATCTTGCCCCGACTGGGGAAGTTTTTCTTCTGCACAGCCGGTGGATGCCGAACTAGCAGGTCAGAGGCCTATCCAGGAGGGTGGCGAAGGCTTGTTCACAGGACTGTCCACCGGGTCGTGCACAGGTTTCGGCGAGTTCTCCACAGCATCGGAGCGGTCGTCCACATGGCCTGTGGATAACCAGATTGGCTGACGGTGCCGGGGGGCCTACGGTTGTCCGGCGCCCGCTCCTTCCCTCGGCCCGGTGGTCATTCCCTCTGTAGCCCGGGAAACGGTACAAAACCGACGCACCAGAACCGGAGTTGGGTCTCTTAGTTGTCAGTGTCGTGCCGTACAAAAGAGGCCACGGCGAGGTCCGCCGTGCGGACGGGAGGAGGTGGCTCGGTGAGCATTTCCGAGCCCTTGGACGATCCGTGGGCGGACAGCGGGCCCAGTGATCGTCTGCCTGCCTCCCGTCGGCGCAGCGACGGTGGCGGGGGCCGTGACGAACAGCACGACCGGGGCCGGGAGAACGCGGTCTGGGACGGCTCGGGCGCTGCCTTCGAGCGGGTGCCGCCGCAGGACCTCGATGCCGAGCAGTCGGTATTGGGTGGCATGCTGCTGTCCAAGGACGCCATCGCCGACGTCGTGGAGATCCTCAAGGGCCACGACTTCTACAAGCCGGCACACGAGACGATCTTCCAGGCGATCCTGGACGTCTATGCCAAGGGCGAGCCGGCCGACCCGATCACCATCGCCGCCGAACTCACCAAGCGTGGCGAGATCAACAAGGTCGGTGGTGCCGCGTACCTGCACGGCCTGGTCCAGACCGTGCCGACGGCGGCCAACGCCGAGTACTACGCGGAGATCGTCCACGAGCGTGCCGTCCTGCGCCGCCTGGTCGAGGCCGGTACGCGGATCACCCAGATGGGATACGCGGCCGACGGAGACGTGGACGAGATCGTCAACCGCGCCCAGGCCGAGATCTACGCGGTCACCGAGCAGCGCACCAGCGAGGACTATCTGCCGCTCGGCGACATCATGGAGGGCGCGCTCGACGAGATCGAGGCCATCGGCTCCCGCAGCGGTGAGATGACGGGCGTGCCCACCGGGTTCACCGACTTCGACTCGCTCACGAACGGCCTGCATCCGGGCCAGATGATCGTCATCGCCGCCCGTCCGGCCATGGGCAAGTCGACGCTCGCCCTGGACTTCGCCCGGGCGGCGGCGATCAAGCACAACCTGCCGAGCGTCATCTTCTCGCTGGAGATGGGCCGCAACGAGATCGCGATGCGTCTGCTGTCCGCCGAGGCTCGGGTCGCCCTGCACCACATGCGGTCCGGCACCATGACCGACGAGGACTGGACCCGGCTCGCCCGCCGCATGCCGGACGTCTCGGCCGCCCCGCTCTACATCGACGACTCCCCGAACCTGTCGATGATGGAGATCCGGGCCAAGTGCCGCCGCCTGAAGCAGCGCAGCGACCTGAAGCTGGTCGTCATCGACTACCTCCAGCTGATGCAGTCCGGCGGCTCCAAGCGCGCCGAGAGCCGCCAGCAGGAGGTCTCGGACATGTCCCGTAACCTCAAGCTCCTCGCCAAGGAGCTGGAGATCCCGGTCATCGCCCTGTCCCAGCTCAACCGTGGCCCCGAGCAGCGCACCGACAAGAAGCCGATGGTCTCCGACCTGCGTGAGTCCGGCTCGATCGAGCAGGACGCCGACATGGTCATCCTGCTGCACCGCGAGGACGCGTACGAGAAGGAGTCCCCGCGCGCGGGCGAGGCCGACCTGATCGTGGCCAAGCACCGAAACGGCCCGACGGCCACGATCACGGTCGCCTTCCAGGGTCACTACTCGCGGTTCGTGGAC
The DNA here is from genome assembly GCF_047340315.1 of Streptomyces sp. AF1A. Classification (NCBI taxonomy): domain Bacteria; kingdom Bacillati; phylum Actinomycetota; class Actinomycetes; order Kitasatosporales; family Streptomycetaceae; genus Streptomyces; species Streptomyces sp. AF1A. The sequence continues at coordinate 48,997 of NZ_JBLEBI010000008.1, read as the reverse complement.
ATGGCCCAGATCTGATCCAGCCGGGCGTGAACGGCGCCCGTGCGGGCGGGTGTCCAGGGCGGCGGCGTTCAGCCGGGCTGGAAGAACGCGAGCATTTTCCGGCCGGCGTCCGGCGACGTCAGGATGTCGTGGATGAGCGCGGACTGCCGGCCGGCGGCGCTGGTGCGTGCGAACATCTCGCGTTCGTATTCCCTGACGGCGGCGGGAAGGCCGTCCGGGTGCGTGGCCAGCGCAAGGCCGAGCAGCGCGCCGTCGAGCAGCGCCATGTTGGCGCCCTGTCCCACCGGCGGCATCAGGTGCGCGGCATCGCCCAGCAGCGTGACGTCTGATGACGGCGGCCAGGTCAGGCCCACCGGGAGAGCGGTGATCGACCGCGGCAGGATCGTGTCGTCGCAGGCGGCGATCAGTGCGGTGAACCGTGCGTCCCAGCCGGTGAACAACTCGATCAGCCGCGCCCGGGCGGCGGTCGGGTCGTCGAAGGGGATTCCACTGGTGGTGAACCAGTCCTCGGCGGTGTAGAAGCTGAGGTAGATGCGTACGCGGCCGTCGCCGTTGCGCTGCGCCGACAGGGACCGTCCGTCGCCGAGCACCCAGTAGTTTCCTCGTCCGACCATCTTCGCGAGGTCGGGGTGGGTGCGGTCGATGTCGGAGATACCGAGCTCGACGAGGTTGTGGCCGGTGTGCGCCGGGCGGGCGTCGGTGAGAAGCGCCCGGACCCGGGAGTTCGCGCCGTCGGCGCCGACCAGCAGGTGATGGGTCGCGCTGCTGCCGTCGGTGAAGTGCAGCAGGCCGTGCTCGGCGTATTCGACCGCGTGCCCCCAGCGCACCGTGTGTTCGGGGAGGGAGTCCAGCAGCAGGTTGCGCAGATCGGCGCGGTCGACCTCGGGTCGTTCGAGCGGGGCGTCGTCGGGTGTGTCCTCCTGGAGCAGCAGGGTGCCGTCCGGCTCGAGAAGCCGCAGGTCCTGGCCCTCGCGACGGGCGATCGCCCAGAACTGGTCGATCAGACCGGCCTCGCGCAGCGCGCGCTGCCCGGTCCCGGAGTGGAGGTCGAGCATGCCGCCCTGACCGCGCGCGTCGCGTGACGGTTCGCGCTCGTACACGACGGCGTCGATGCCGTTCACCCGGAGCACACGCGCGAGAGCCAGGCCCCCGAGGCCGGCTCCGACGATGGCGATGGTCATGGTCGCCTCCTTCGATACACCGTATGGGTCGATACACTGTATTGATCAATGCGTTGTATCGTAAGTGGCATGTTGGTGTGGGAGAGGCCGGAGCCACCGAATCGACCCGTGCCCGCCCCGCTGAGCCGGGAGCGGATCGTTCGAGCGGCCATCCAACTGGCCGACGCGGGTGGCCTGGACGCGGTGTCGCTGCGCAAGGTCGCCACCGCACTCGACGTCCGTCCGATGCGGCTCTACGGCTACATCGCCAGTAAGGACGAGTTGCTCGACCTCATGGTCGACGCCGTCCACGCCGAGATCCGGCCGGTCGGAGACGGCTGGCGTGAGGTGCTGCGGTCGCTTGCCGAAGCCACTCGGCACGCCGCTCACGAGCACGAATGGCTCGCCGATCTCCTGGGAGGCCGACCCCAGCTCGGGCCGCACGCGCTGGCCGGCGGGGAGACCGTGGTGGCCGCACTGGGCGGCGTCGACGTGGACGCCATCATGCCGGTGGTCGCCGCCGTCAACGCGTATGTGATCGGCGCGGTGCGCAGGGAGATCGCCGAGCGACGTGCGGAGCGGGCCACCGGGATGGACGAGAAGCGCTGGCAGGCCTCGCTCGGGCCCTATCTGGAGCGGGCCTTCGCGACCGGTCGGTTCCCGGTGCTGGCCAGGGTGGTGTGCGATGCCGCCCACCTGGACGCCGACGACACCTTCCGGACCGGCCTCGACTTCCTGCTCGACGGCATCGAAGCCCGCATCTCACGGTGACGCGCTGTCGCGGGACCGGGGACGGGAATTGATTCGACGTGCGGCGCCGCAGCGACTGGACTGGGACCATGACAACAGCTCAGGAACCGCTGCTCCCCGGAACACAGCGCGCCTTGCTGCACCGGATCGCCGTCGCACAGGCCGAAGGGCGGGCGCCGTCGCTGGCCGCCGCCGTCGTGCGTGGCGGGCGGACCGTGTGGCACGGGGCACGGACCTCGGTGGAGGGACATGCGCCCGATGAGAACGTGCAGTACCGGATCGGCTCCATTACCAAGACCTTCACCGCCGTCCTGGTGATGCGGTTGCGCGACGAGGGCGTGCTCGATCTGGGTGATCCGCTGGACACGTATCTGCCGGGCACCGGCGTGGGGGAGGCGACGATCGCCGAACTCCTCGCGCACACCGCCGGGTTGGCTGCCGAGTCGCCCGCGCCCTGGTGGGAACGGACCCCGGGATCGCTGCGACCGGAGCTCAGGGATGTACTCGGTGAGCAGCCCCGCCTGCACCCCGTCGGCCGGCGGCACCACTACTCCAACACCGGCTACACGCTGCTCGGTGCGCTGGTGGAGGAAGTGCGCGGTGCTCCGTGGGAGGAGGTGCTGCGCCGCGAGATCCTCGAGCCGCTCGGCCTGAACCGTACGAGCGCCCAGCCACAGCCTCCGCACGCGGGCGGGTGGGCGGTGCACCCGTGGGCCGACGCGTTGATGCCGGAGCCGGTGGAGGACCTCGGCCGGATGGCGCCTGCCGGCCAGCTGTGGTCGACCACAGGCGACCTGGCGCGGTTCGCGGTGTTCCTGGCCCGGGGAGACGAGCGGGTACTGAGCGCGGAGTCGGTTCGGGAGATGCGGACGCCGGCGGCGCCCATGGAGGCAGCCGACGTGGTGGACGGGGCCGGCTACGGGCTCGGCATGCAGATCCAGACCCGCGACGGGCGGCTTCTGGTCGGCCACTCCGGCTCGCTCCCCGGCTTCCTGGCGAACCTCACCATCAGCGTGGAGGACGACGTGGCGGCGGTGGTGCTCGCCAACTGCACCAGCGGACCGTTGCTGGGCGCGGTCGGTGCGGACCTCGTCCGGATCGTCGCCGAGGCGGAACCGCGTATCCCCGAGCCGTGGCGCCCCCTGCCGGAGGTCGATCGGGCCGTCCTGGAGTTGGCGGGCCAGTGGTACTGGGGGACCCAGGCCTTCGCTCTGCGGGTGACGGCCGACGGCCTGGTCGCCCTGGCTCCGTTGACCGGTGGCGGTCGCCGGTCCCGCTTGCGATCGAACGGCGACGGCACCTGGACGGGCCTTGAGGGGTACTTCGCCGGAGAGTTGCTGCGGCCCGTACGGAGGCCGGACGGCTCCCTGAGCCATCTCGACCTCGGTTCCTTCGTGTTCACCCGCCAGCCGTACGACAGCGAGGCCCCGGTGCCCGGTGGAGTGGACCCGGAGGGCTGGCGGGGCATCGGCTAACCCGCCTGTGCCCTCACCGATGAAGAAGAGTGGCCTGTTTCACGTGAAACAGGCCACTCGGTCGTCTCGGGCTCGGCCAGATCCGTGGGGCATCGCATGGACCTCAGAGCTTCATCTTGAAGCCCTCGTGGGAGGCCGTGAACCCGAGCCGCTCGTAGAAGCGATGGGCGTCGGTGCGTGACTTGTCCGACGTCAGCTGCACCATCCGGCAGCCGAGCCGCCGGGCGGTGTCGATCGCCCACTCGATGAGCAGACTGCCCAGTCCGCTGCCGCGTTCGTCGGAGTCGATGCGGACGGCCTCGATGAGTGCACGGGTCGCACCCCGGTGGGAGAGTCCCGGGATGGTCGTGAGCTGGAGGGTTCCGATCACGCGGCCCGCACGCACGGCGACGACGAGGTGCTGGTTGGGATCCGCGTCCAGGCGTTCCAGGGCCACCCGGTACGGGGCCAGGTCGTCGGGTGACTCCCGCTGGGCGCCCAGCGGATCGTCGGCGAGCATCGCGACGATCGCCGGCAGGTCGTCGGCGTTCGCCTCCCGTATCTCAAGATCTTCCATGCCCGCACCCTACGCGGGGACGCTCAGGGACTCCACGACCCGTACCAGGGGGGCCAGTTCGGGGTTCTTGGAGGCCTCGTCGAGGGCCTCGCGCAGGGCCGCGTCATTGGTGGGCCGTGCCTCTTCCAGCAGACGCAGTCCCGCCTCGGTGACGTTGGTGTAGATGCCGCGCCGATCGGTGGGGCACAGGTAGCGCTCCAGCAGGCCGCGGTCCTCCAGGCGGGTGACCAGGCGCGTGGTGGCGCTCTGGCTGAGGACGACCGCGTCGGCGACCTGCTTCATCTGCAGATGCCCGCCGTCGCCGTCGTGCTGCCGGCTCAGCACATCGAGCAGGGAATACTCCCGCACGCTCAGGTCGTGCTTGGCCTGCAGGGCGCGCTCGATGTGCGCCTCGATCCTCCCGTGCAGCGCAGAGAGAGCACACCAGCCCTGGGCGAGGGCGGTGAGTGCAGGGTCCGTCGCTGTCATTGCGTTTTCCTCCGTCCGGAGCGGCTGCATCAAGCGTAGAGCACTTCCGCGATAGTCCGCTCTTGCAGGTATCCCGCGTATGCAATTATTGTGGGCGAACGCAAAGCGCTCATGCAATCGTCTGGGAAGGTGTACCCCACATGCCTCTCGCGCTTCTGGCCCTCGCGATCGGGGCCTTCGGAATCGGCACGACCGAGTTCGTGATCATGGGCCTGCTGCCCGAGGTCGCGGGCGACTTCGGGGTCTCCATCCCCACGGCGGGCCTGCTCGTGACCGGCTATGCCCTCGGCGTGGTCGTCGGCGCTCCGCTGATGACCGTGCTCGGCACCAGGATGTCGCGCAAGCGGATGCTGATGCTGCTGATGGGCCTGTTCATCGCCGGGAACCTGCTCTCGGCAGTGGCTCCCGCCTTCGCGATCATGCTGATCGGACGGGTCATCGCCTCGCTCGCCCACGGAGCCTTCTTCGGCATCGGCTCGGTCGTCGCGGCGGAGCTGGTCGCGCCCGACAAGAAGGCCGGCGCCATCGCCATGATGTTCACCGGTCTGACCGTCGCCAATGTCGTCGGCGTCCCGTTGGGCACGTTGATCGGCCAGCACGTCGGCTGGCGCATCACCTTCGGGATCGTTGCCGCGCTCGGCGTCGTGGGCCTTGCCGGCATCGCGAAGCTGGTGCCCGAGCTGCCGCGACCCGAGGGCGTGCATCTCCGGCACGAGCTGGCCGCCTTCAAGAACGCACAGGTGCTGCTCGCCATGGCGATGACGGTCCTCGGCTTCGGCGGTGTCTTCGCGGCCATCACCTACATCGCGCCGATGATGACCCACATCGCGGGCTTTGCCGACGGCTCGGTCACCTGGCTGCTGGTCCTGTTCGGCCTCGGCATGGTCGGCGGCAACCTTGTGGGCGGCCGGTTCGCCGACCGGGCCCTGATGCCGATGCTGTACGTCTCCCTGGGCGCCCTGGCCGTCGTCCTGGCCCTCTTCACGCTCACCGCCCACGACAAGATCGCGGCTGCTGTGACCATCGGCCTGATCGGCGCCCTCGGCTTCGCCACGGTTCCGCCGTTGCAGAAGCGCGTCCTCGACCAGGCGCACGGCGCACCGACACTCGCGTCGGCCGTGAACATCGGCGCCTTCAACCTCGGCAACGCCCTCTCCGCCTGGCTGGGCGGCCTGGTGATCTCGGCCGGCTTCGGCTACACGGCCCCCAACTGGGTCGGTGCCGCCCTGGCCGCTGCCGCCCTGATCCTCGCCGTCCTCTCGGCCGTCCTGGAGCGCCGCGAGGGCGCACACAGCCCCGTGGTCGCCTCCGGCACGCCCGCGGACCGTCGGACGGCCGTCCGCCACTGAGTAACCGCCTCCACGCAATGTGCCCCCGGAACCCGGACACGGCACCACCTCACCACCGCAACACCCAAGGAGAAACCTCCATGAGCATCACCGCCGTCGCCCCCCTCACCATCGAGGACGCCGAACTACTCGTCGCCACGGCCCGGCGTGCGGCAGAGGAGGCGGGAGTCACCGTCAGCGTCACCGTCCTCGACGCCGGCGGCCACCTGCTCGCCTTCCGCCGGGACGACCGGGCGGTGCTGATCTCCGGTGAGACCAGCACCCGCAAGGCCTATACGGCGCTGCAGCTGAACACGCCCACGGTCGAACTGGTCGATGCCGTTCAGCCGGGCGGGCTCTTCCACACGCTGCCCACGGCCCTCGACCGGCCCCTTCTCTTCATCGCAGGCGGTCTCCCCGTCCACCGTGACGGACGGCTGATCGGCGCGATCGGCGTCGGCGGCGGAGCGCCGGAGCAGGACCACGGCTTCGCCGCCGCGGCCGTGCAGGCACTCGCCTGAGCACACGGCCCCGGACCGACAGGCCGGCCCCGCTACTCGCAGCAGCGGGGCCGGCCTCGTCGTAGGGCGTCTCAGCCGGCGGCGACCGTGAGGGGGGCGAACCTCCGTGTCCAGTCGCCGGGAAGGTCCGTGATGCCGTACGTCATGACCGCGCTGAACACCACGGAGGCCAGGCCCCGGTCCTTGAGCCAAGCCCGCAGCTCCTCGTGACGCACGTCGATGTCGGTGCGCAGCGGACGGTCCGTACCGGCCGCCAGCGAGGCGATGAGCGCCTTGGCCGTCTCCGTGTCCCGGGCGATCAGCGGGCCGACGACCTGGGTGTCCATGTTGGGCCATGCGGCCGCATAGCCGATGATCCGGCCGTCCTCCTCGGCCACCCGTAGCTGGTCGGCGAAGGCGGGCACCCGTGCGATGAGGTGCGTGCGGTCGGCACCGAACACCTCCTCGTCGAGCCGCAGGATCGAGGGGAGGTCCTCCGCGGTGGCTGCGCGCGTCAGCATTCGGGGCTCTGTCCCCTCGGGGATGAAGCGGCCCGTGAGCATCTCGGCCCGCCCCGTCACCTTGAAGCCCAGCTCCTCGTAGAGGGGACGGCCGTAGGGGGTGGCGTACAGGGTGAGCGGTGTGGTCGCCGTGGCCGACACGACATGCCGCATCAAGTGGCGCCCGATGCCATGACGCGCGTGGCGTTGGGCCACCAGAACCATGCCGATGGCACCGAGATCCGGTCGCTGCGGCGAGCCGTACTCCGTGACGACGCATGCGGCGACGAGACCACCCTCCGGGTCGTCGATGCCGAAGCCCTTCCCGGCCGTGAGAAGGAAGCCCCACTTGTGTTCCTCGCGTGGCCACCCCCGATCCTCGGACAAGTCGGCGCAGGCGGTGAGATCGCGCAGCGACAGACGGCGAATGGGCAGAGCGGCGAGGGATGGAGTTGGCACGCAGGTCAGGCTGGCCGAAGGACACCCCCTACGTCCACCCGTTTCGTCGCATACGCAGGCGCTTTTGGTCATGTCATGGGCGTTGGCACAGCCTGTGGACAGCCATGAGCGTTTCACGTGAAACGTCGCCGGCTTGCGCCGGTACCTGTCGGCGCTACCCCAGGTCGGGTGCGTGCATGGCGCGGACGCCTTCGATGTTGCCATCCAGATAGTGGCGCAGCGACAGCGGGACCAGGTGGACGGATGCGATGCCGACACGGGTGAACGGGATGCGCACGATCTCGTACTCACCGGCCGGCTCATCCACTTCCGGTCCGTGCCGCAGGGACGGGTCCATGGACTCCAGTCGGCAGACGAAGAAGTGCTGCACCTTGACGCCGGTTGCGCCGCCGTCCTCACCGATGTGCTCCACGGTGTCCACGAAGCACGGCACCACATCGGTGATTTTGGCGCCGAGTTCCTCGTACACCTCCCGGTGCAAGGCATCCACGACGGTTGGGTCTTCGGGTTCGACGCCGCCACCTGGGGTGACCCAGTAGGGATCGACACCGGGCTTGGTGCGCTTGATCAGGATCAGGTCGTCACCGTCCAGGAGAACGGCGCGGGCGGTGCGCTTGACCACGGGTCGGACGGTCATGGGAGAAATGTGGCCCGGCTGGTTCCACGTGAAACATCGCAAGGCGCCACCGCTCGACCACAGTCCGTGCACGACCTTGTTCAGGGGTCAGCACCAGGAGGCGGCCGCCCGAAGGAGCCACTCGTGCGCCCGCGCGACAGGGGGCATGGCGAGCGTGCCCGTGCGCACCACCAGGAAGTACGTCCGCAGCGGCGGCACCGCCGGCTCGTGCAGGGCCACGACGGCGCCACGGTCGAGGGCATGGGCGCAGAGATAGCGGGGCAGTACCGCGAGGCCGGCCCCCGCGACGGCGCAGGCGAGGACGGCCCGTAGATCGGGGACGACGACCGTGCCCGAGGCGGCCGGGCGCGAGTCGAAGACCGAGCCCCAGTAGCGGGAGACGAAGGGCAGGGACTCATGGACCTCGACGACGGGCAGATTCTCGAGTGTCGGTGCCCCCTTCAGCCGCAGTGCCTCCGCGTCGATCCGGTCGGCCCAGCGGGGAGCGGCGACCAGCACGTGCTCCTCGTCGCACAGCGGAGTCGCGGTGAGCAGGGCGCCGCGCGGCCGGGCCGTACTGATGGCGAGATCGTGATGTCCGGCGGCCAGCCCCTCGAGCGCCTCCTCCGCGGTGCCGAAGGAGGCGCGCAGCGCGAAGCCCTGGCCGTCGTCCCCCGTCAGTTCCGTGAGGGCGGGCAGGGCGCGCTCGGCGGTGAACTCGGGCGGCCCGGCGAGATGCAGCGTCCGTAACGAGGACTCGTCGTCCAGGCCGCTCTGGGCTATTTCCATCAGCGCGTCGAGGTGGGGCGCTGCCTTGTGCGCGAGCTCGTCCCCGATGGTCGTCGGGGTGACTCCGCGGGCCTGGCGCAGGAAGAGGGGCTTGCCCAGCTGGCGTTCCAGGGAGCGAATCTGCGAGGTGACGGCGGGCTGGGAGAGGCCGAGCAGCGCCGCGGCCCGGGTGAAGGAACCGGCCCGGTGCACGGTGACGAAGGTGCGCAGCAAGGCCAGATCCATGGCATGCCCTCCCCTGTCTCTGCACTCATCCGGCCTCAGGCAGGCACCAACTATAAATAAGTCGATAGGTCCCTGTCGCTAGCGTGATTGGACACTGACACAGAGTCAACTAGCCTTGGTCGCGCGGTTCTTCGCGCGCGGAACCGCAGACGGTCCGAGCCACGAGGGGGGAGGCTCGGACCGTCCCGCGACCTCGGGCGCCGGAGGCGCCCCCTGGTCACCCGGCGGACTCGTCCAAGGCGCGCAGGATGTCCGCCACCAGGTCCTCGGGGTCCTCGGCGCCGACGGACATACGGATGAAGCCCTCCGGAACCGCGTCCCCGCCCCAGCGGCCACGGCGCTCGGCCGTGGAGCGCACCCCGCCGAAGCTCGTCGCGTCCTCCACCAGGCGCAGAGCGTCGAGGAACCGTTCGGCACGCGCGCGCGTGGGCAGCGTGAACGAGACGACGCAGCCGTAGCGGCGCATCTGCTGGGACGCGATCTTGTGCGACGGATCGTCGGGCAGACCCGGATAACGCAGCCCCGACACCTCCGGCCGCTGCCGCAGTGCCTCGGCGACGGTGAGGGCGGTGGCGTTCTGCCGTTCGACGCGCAGCTGGAGCGTGGCGATGGACCGGTGGGCGAGCCAGGCCTCCATGGGTCCGGAGATCGCCCCCACGATCTTGCGCCAGCGGCGTACGGCGGCCATCGCCTCGGCGTCGCGGCCGGCGACGTAGCCCAGCAGCAGGTCGCCGTGCCCGGTGAGCTGCTTGGTGCCGCTGGCCACGGAGAAGTCGGCCCCCAGCTCCAGCGGGCGCTGCCCGAGCGGGGTGGCGAGGGTGTTGTCGACGGCCACCAGGGTGCCCTGCGCGTGTGCCGCCGCCACCAGACGCCGGATGTCGCACACGTCGAGCCCCGGGTTCGACGGGGACTCGAGCCACAGCAGCCGGGCGCCGTCGAGGACCTCCAGCTGGGCGTCCCCACCGGTGGGCGCGGTGCGCACCTCGACGCCGTACGCCTCGAGCTGGTCCCGGACCAGCGGCAGCGCCTGGTAGCCGTCGGACGGCAGCACGACCGCGTCCCCGGCCCGCAGCTGGGAGAACAGCACGGCCGAGATCGCGGCCATGCCGGAGGCGAACACCAGCGTCTCGACGTCCGCGCGCCCTGGCGCCTCCAGTTCGCCGATGGCCCCCTCCAGCAGGGTCCACGTGGGGTTGTTGTCGCGGCCGTAGGAGTACGGCCCCGTCACCTCGCCCGGCAGATGGAAGTGCGCGGCGAAGACGGGTCCGGGCAGGGTGGGCTCGTGCTTGACCGGCTCCGGCAGTCCCGCCCGCACCGCGCGCGTGCCCTCACCGGTGCGGCCCTCGTCCTTGGTGCCCTCGTTCATGCGGCCCGTCCCTCCAGATGCGCCCGTACGGCGGCGAGCAGACCTGTGCTCGCCTCCTCCACCATCTCAAGACACTCCTCGAAGTCGTCCAGGCCCCCGTAGTAGGGGTCCGGTACGTCGAGGTCGTCGGCGGCCGTCTGCGCGTACGAGCGCAGCAGCCGGACCTTGCGTGCGTCCCCCTCCGTGGGCGCCAGGCGGCGCAGGGCCTTGAGATGGCCGGTGTCGAGGGCGATCACGAGGTCCAGACGGGCGAACCAGGACGGCTGGAACTGGCGTGCGATGTGATCGGACTCGTAGCCGTGATCCTGCAGTACGGCAACGGTGCGCGGGTCGGCGCCCTCGCCCTCGTGCCAGCCACCGGTGCCGGCGCTGTCGGCCGCCACCCGGTCCTCCAGGCCGGCCTCAGCCACCCGCGCGCGGAAGACGGACTCGGCCATGGGCGAGCGGCAGATGTTGCCGGTGCACACGAAACAGACGCGGTAGGTCATGGCGCGCTCAGTCCTCGTCGGGCAGGACGATGTGCAGGGCCCAGGACACGATCGAGACGATCAGGCCGCCGAGGACGGCCGTCCAGAAGCCCTCCACATGGAAGCTCAGGTCGAGCTTGCCGCACACCCACGAGGTCAGCAGCAGCATCAGCGCGTTGACGACGAGGGTGATCAGGCCCAGGGTCAGGATGAACAACGGGAAGGTGAGCACCTTCAGGATCGGCTTGACCAGCCAGTTCACCAGCCCGAAGATCAGGGCGACGACGATCAGCGTGCCGGCCTTCCTGGCCGTGCTGTCACCGGTCAGGGTGATCTTGTCGAGCAGCCACACGGCGACCGCCAGTGCGCCCGCGTTGGCGATCGTCTTGACTACGAAATTCTTCATGTGTCTGATCGTGGCAGACGGGATCGGAAGCGACTGCAGTGAGGCGAGGGCGGCAACGGCGATGAAGGCATTCCGGCTGGACGAACTGGAGGCGGAGCGGGCCGCGAACGAGGGTGCCTACCTTCAGTTCCTGCGGGAGCGGAACATGTCCGTCGGCCTGTACGCCCTCAACGCGGGCGAGCACGACCCGCAGAAGCCGCACAAGCAGGACGAGGTGTACCTCGTCGTCAGCGGCCGGGCGTCGATCACGGTCGGCATGGAGACGACCGAGGTGGCGCGGGGCAGTGTGGTGTACGTGCCCGCCGGGGTCGCGCACAAGTTCCACCACATCAGCGAGGACCTGAGGGTTGTCGTCGTCTTCTCTCCGCCCGAGGCGTGAGCCCGTACCCCGGGTTCCCTAGGGGACGGCTCAGGGGAGGACAAGGGCCGGGAGACGCCCGCGGCACCCCTTGGCGGCCCTAGCATCGAGTGCAGAACATCGACAGCGCACGAGACGAGAAGGACGAGGGCGATGCGAGAGATCTTCGCGGGACTGCCGTGGTGGGTGAAGTGGGTCGCGGTGCCGGTCATCGCCCTGGTCGTGTTCGGCGGCCTGATAGCGACGGTGATCGGGTTCGTGATCGGCCTGCTGTTCAAGGCGCTGGTCTTCGTGGCCCTGGTCGGCGGACTGATCTACATCGTGCGCAAGTTCATGTCGAGTTCCTCGTCGCGCGGCGACTGGTGAGCATCGCGGGAGCCGGTCACCGGTGAGGGGCCACCGGTTCCCTCGGGGGAGGGAAGTTTCCCCGCGGGGCCGTCTGCACGCGGTGGCGGGCGGTTAGAGTCCGGAACCCCCCACGGGTCCCGCCCCGTGGGAGGCGCAGACCCCCTCCGTGCTCTTTGCCCCCGCACGGGCTGCCCCTCGCGCTTCGGGAGTACCCCTTGGCCACGGTCGACACCGCACCCGCAGAACCCCACGCACCTCCCAGCCTGCCTCGTCCCTGCGCACCCCCCGCCCAGCGGGCGCCCACCGTGACCGTCCCGGGCCGACCGCACCCCGGCGCCGCGGGGTCGTCGGCCGCCGTGACCCTCATCGGCTCCGTGCAGCGCGCCATGCGCCTGCTGGAGACCGTCGCCGCCCGTCCGTACGGCGCTCCCGCCAAACAACTCGCCCGCGAGACCGGCCTGGCCCTGCCCACGGCGTACCACCTGCTGCGCACGCTGGTGCACGAGGGCTATCTGCGCCGTGAGAAAGGGCTGTTCTTCCTCGGTGAGGCCGCCGAGCGACTGGGCAGCAGCGGGGCACAGCAGAAACGTCGCAGCACGGTGGCGGACACGCTCGCGCACTGGCGTGATTCCATCGGTGTCCCGATGTACTACGCGGCGTACCGCGACGGGGAGATCGAGGTCCTGTGCGTCTCCGACTCCCGCGAGGCCCCGGCGGTCGAGGAGTGGGCCGGCTTCCGGGAGACCGGTCACGCGCACGCCATCGGCCAGTGCCTGCTCTCCCAGCTGGACGAGGACGCCCGGCGCGACCATCTCGCCCGCCACCCCGTGCAGGCCATCACGCCGTACACCGTGCGGGACAACGACGCCCTGCTGCGGCGGCTGGCGCGGACACGGCGCATGGAGCCGGTGGTGGAACGTCAGGAGTACGCGCTCGGCACGGTCTGCGCAGCCGTTCCGATCACGGTCGGCACCACCGCGGCCACCGTGGCCATTTCGCTGCCCGCCCACCAGGCCGACCGGCTGTTGCCCGCGGCCCACCGGTTGCAGGCGGAGATCGGGCGCCACATCGGCTCCCTGACGCTCTCTATCAGTATCTGAAAACTCACTCCTTGTGATCTGCTGTGTACGTTCAGCAAGATTTGACCCACGGTCATAGGGATCAGTCCCGGCCAGTCGACGTCATACGACGGGGTAGGCGATGCGAGAGTCCGTACAGGCAGAGGTCATGATGAGCTTTCTCGTCTCGGAGGAGCTCTCCTTCCGCATTCCGGTGGAGCTGCGCTACGAGACAGGTGATCCCTATGCCGTGCGGCTCACCTTCCATCTGCCCGGTGACGCCCCGGTCACCTGGGTCTTCGGGCGCGAACTGCTCATCGACGGGGTCGGGCGCCCGTGCGGGGAGGGGGATGTGCGCATCGCACCGGTCGATACCGAGGTGCTGGGTGAGGTGCTGATCCGGCTTCAGGTCGGCAGCGATTACGCCCTGTTCCGCTCGTCGACGCCGCCGCTCGTGGCCTTCCTCGATCGTACGGACAAGCTGGTGCCGCTCGGCCAGGAAGGCGCCCTGGCCGATTTCGACGCCCATCTCGAGGAAGCCCTGGACCGCATCCTCGCCGAGGAGCAGAGCGCCGGCTGAGCGGTCGCGGTCCGGGCGACGGACGCTGTGCCGTGCCGTACGGAACTGTGCAGGAACGCTTCTGCGCGGGGAACCGGAAGTCCAGGAATCGGTGCTTGCGGGCGGCCCCGGCCTCACCGCTTCCGGCGTCGCCCCGGCCGCCGCGTGCCGGCGGGGACTGTGCACCGGCCGGCGCCGGCGCGTCCGGGCCGGTCGGCCGCCACCACCAGCGCGGCGAGCGCGGTCGTGACCGCGACCGAGGCGACCAGGCCGAAGGAGCCGGCCAGCGTGCGCACGATCTCGCGTCGTGGTCGGCCGGGACCGCCTGAGGGTGTCCCCGGGGCTGGCCGGGGACGGCCGCACGGCCGTCGTGGGCGCGTATCCGCCCTCCTGTCCCGAGCCGTCTCGGCGGCGAGGCTCGGGCGGTTGATACGGGTACTGCTCCATCCCGGGCACGCTCGATCCTGGCAAGAAGGGCGGAGGCCCACTGTTCACCGCGCTGTATATGACGCTAGCGTGGGAGCACCTTTGCACACGCGGGAGCTCGGAGCACCGGGCTGAGAGGGCGCTGACCTCCGTACATGTGATGTTTCACGTGGAACACGGGATGTTCCGCGGGAAGCGTCGGCAGACGGAAACCGCTGCGTCGACCGCCGAACCTGTTACCGGGTAATGCCGGCGTAGGGAGTAGGTCTCATGACCAACAAGGACGCACGCACACCTGCCTCCGTTCAGGACGACACGTCGCGGGAGGCCGGGAAGTCCATCGGCTGGCACAAGGCGTACGTCGAGGGCTCACGCCCCGACGTGCGTGTGCCGGTCCGTCAGGTGCACCTCACCAACGGGCAGTCGGTCACGCTGTACGACACGTCGGGCCCGTACACCGATCCACTCGTCGACACCGACGTCCGCAGGGGCCTGCCGCCGCTGCGGGAGAACTGGGTCATCGCCCGCGGCGACACCGAGGAGTACGCGGGCCGTCCCGTCCGTCCCGAGGACGACGGCATCAAGCACACCTCGCCGCGCGGGGGACTGCGCAACCTCGACGCGGTCTTCCCGGGACGCCCGCGCCAGCCGCGGCGGGGCCGGGGCGGCCAGGCCGTCACGCAGCTCGCGTACGCGCGCCGGGGCGAGATCACTCCCGAGATGGAGTTCGTGGCCATCCGGGAGAACGTTTCCCCCGAGGTGGTCCGCGAGGAGATCGCGGCGGGTCGGGCGGTGCTGCCCGCCAACGTCAACCACCCGGAGATCGAGCCGATGATCATCGGCAAGCGGTTCCTGGTGAAGGTCAACGCCAACATCGGCAATTCCGCGGTGACGTCCTCCATCGAGGAGGAGGTCGAGAAGATGACCTGGGCGACCCGCTGGGGCGCCGACACGGTCATGGACCTGTCCACCGGCCGCAACATCCACACCACCCGCGAGTGGGTGCTGCGCAACTCCCCCGTCCCCATCGGCACCGTGCCGCTCTACCAGGCCCTGGAGAAGGTCGACGGCAAGGCCGAGGAACTGACGTGGGAGATCTACAAGGACACCGTCATCGAGCAGGCCGAGCAGGGCGTGGACTACATGACGGTCCACGCGGGCGTGCGCCTGCCGTTCGTCCCGCTCACGGCGAACCGCAAGACCGGCATCGTCTCGCGTGGCGGCTCGATCATGGCCGCGTGGTGCCTGGCGCACCACAAGGAGTCGTTCCTGTACGAGAACTTCGAGGAGCTGTGCGAGATCCTCGCCGCCTACGACGTCACGTACTCGCTGGGCGACGGTCTGCGCCCCGGCTCGATCGCGGACGCCAACGACGAGGCGCAGTTCGCGGAGTTGCGGACGCTCGGGGAACTCAACCGGATCGCCAGGCGTTTCCACGTACAGACGATGATCGAGGGCCCCGGTCACGTCCCGATGCACAAGATCAAGGAGAACATCGACCTTCAGCAGGAGATCTGCGATGAGGCTCCGTTCTATACGCTCGGCCCGCTGACCACGGATGTCGCGCCGGCGTACGACCACATCACCTCCGGCATCGGCGCCGCGATGATCGCCTGGTGGGGCACGGCGATGCTCTGCTACGTCACGCCCAAGGAGCACCTGGGCCTGCCCAACCGGGACGACGTCAAGACCGGCGTCATCACCTACAAGATCGCTGCTCATGCGGCCGACCTCGCCAAGGGGCACCCGGGCGCACAGGAGTGGGACGACGCCCTGTCCGACGCCCGCTTCGAGTTCCGGTGGGAGGACCAGTTCAACCTCGCTCTGGACCCGGACACGGCACGGGAGTTCCACGACGAGACCCTGCCGGCCGAGCCCGCCAAGACGGCCCACTTCTGCTCCATGTGCGGACCGAAGTTCTGCAGTATGAAGATCAGCCACAGCATCACGGAGCGGTTCGGTGGTGACGCGGCTGAGGGAGCGTCGGCGGAGGAGATCGCCGAGGGGATGCTCCAGAAGTCGAGGGAGTTCGCCGAGGCGGGCAACCGGGTCTACCTGCCGATCGCGGACTGAGGCGCACCAGGGGCGGTCTCGCGCTGCCGAACAGCCCGAGGCTGGTCGGTGCGCGGACCGCCTCGTCCTCGGCCGCGGCAGGGGTCGCGCATTTCGCCCATTCCTCATACGTGCTGCATGTAGGCCCGACCGATTCCTGAACAAGGTGTTTGTCCGGCTAATCCTTCACTCGTTCGCCGCACATCCATAACTGCACCACAGCGTTAGTTGCAACGTGATGAAGGCAACGAAGGGGCAGGCAGCCGAATCCATTCCGGAGCGGTCCTCCGCCACGGCTGGACGACCCGTGCGTCTGGGTTCCTATACGTACTTGCCTGCGTCCGTCAGAGCGGATGCCGCCAAGGGGGTTCTCATGAAGGGGGGCCTCCCGGTCACGCTCGAGGCGACCGAGGACATCCTTCATGAATTCATGTACGTGATGAGTTCCCTCGAGAGGGA
Organism: Streptomyces sp. AF1A; assembly: GCF_047340315.1. NCBI lineage: Bacteria > Bacillati > Actinomycetota > Actinomycetes > Kitasatosporales > Streptomycetaceae > Streptomyces > Streptomyces sp. AF1A. The sequence continues at coordinate 32,672 of NZ_JBLEBI010000008.1, read as the reverse complement.
CGTTTCGCAACGTTGGGAGGCGTGGACTTCCGACTCCGCGTTTCACCGGCGAAATGACATCCGTCATGCAGTATGAGCAAACGGGCTATTACCCGGATTTCCCCGCCGAGCGGGCCGAAGGTTCCTGGGACGGCGAGGGGTGGCAGCACTCTTCGGGCGAGGACTCCGGCCCTCTGATCCCGCCGGAATCGGGCTGGGACCCGGCGGAAGAGCTGGCCTACATGCTTCGGGACGCCATCGAGCAGCAACCGAGGATCCCGGCCGCACGTCACGAGGATCACCTCGTCGGCCCGAAACCGAAGACGCACCGTGAAGCCCTGGTGGAACTCACGGGGGAGCTGCCTCCGGTAAAGACCCCGTCCCGAAGGCATCGCAAGGTCCGGGCGTGGCAGCGGCCGAACGGAATTCGCATCGCGAGCTACTCCATTGCGGCACTGGCGACGGTCATCGCATCTGCGGTGAGCATTTTCGGCGGCCTGGTCGCCTATGATCCGCTCCGGTTCGTGGCAGCGACCCGGACGCAGAGCAGCGTGGTCTCCTGGTGGCCTCTTCTGGTGTTCGGCCCGTGGCTGGTGGCGGCACTGTCCATTGTCAGATCGGCGTTGCACCGGCGTCGGGCCCTCCATTCCTGGTGTGTGCTCCTGGTGTTTTCCGCTTTTGCCATGGCGCTGTGCATCGCGGAGGCACCGAAGAACATCATCGACACCGCGGCTGCCGCACTGCCGAGTTTCGCCTCTCTGGCCTGCTTCCAGCAGGTGGTGCGCCACATCACCCTGACCAGGCCGCCCCGACGGACGCTGGCGCGCCACCGGTTGCACACCCCCGAGGTGGCGGGCGGCGAAGCGGCGGACGGGCGACTTCCCTAGGGACGCTGCGCCGTCGACACGCCTCACCCTTGAGGGAGAACACACGAATGAACGGCCTTGCCACGTCGGTGAACCTGCACCTTCCCGACGTCGCCCAGCTTCTGCCCCGCCAGCAGATGGCCATGGACTGTGCCATCTGCGCCCGTCCGCTGGGGACGAGCGGCCGGTTGCTGGGTGAGGTGCGGCACCGGGGTCTGCTGTTCCAGATCTGGGTGTGCTTACCCGGTTGCCAGACTCGGCGGTCCGAACTCGACGACTGAGATCGGCGCGCTGAACTCACCGTTCCAGCGGGCTCGTGGCGACGGCCGGTGGGACGGTGGTCCGGCGGCATGGGGTGGTCCCGGCGCCGGCCGGGGTCACTCGGGGCGGTGTTCCGGGCCGCCGAAGTCCGGGCCGCCGAAGTCCGGGCTGGTGTAGTCGGGGCTGGTGAAGCTGGGGCGGCCGGAGGCGGCGCCGTCATCGGGACTGCTGAAGCCGGGACGGTCGTAGCCCAGGCGGGGCATGCGGCCCGTGGGGGCGGATGGGGCCGTGCGGGGCAGCGCGGCCGGGTCCGGCTCGGCGAGGGCCTCCCGCAGGAACGGCAGGATGCCGCGCTCCAGCAGTGCCTCCCGCCAGGCCTCTCTGGCCCTGGCCAGTTCCTCGGTGGCCGCCTCGCGCGCCCGGGCCTCGGGTGAGGCGCTGTTGCGCAGGGCGGTGAGCAGCAGTCCGGCGGCGGCGACGAGGACAGTGGCCGCGGTCGCGCCGCCGAACACCCAGCCGGCGGTGAGCATGGTCTGGGCGAAGGCCTGCCCGGGGGTGAGCGCCTTCAGGATGTAGCCGACGAGCAGGAAGATCGCCGCCGCGGTGCCGGAGAGGACGGGGGCGAGTACGGCGACGACCGCGACGGCGCCCGCACCGGTGTTCTCGGGGGCCCCGCCGAGTGCGGCGGTGAGATCGGCCGCGCCCCTACCGGAGGCCGTGGAGTCGGCGTCGTCCGCGGTCGACGGGGTGGACGGCGCCGGGTGGCGCAGGTCGTCGCGGACCTTCACGTAGTGCTGGTACTCGGCCGCCGCGGCCGCCGTGATGAGAGCGGTGGCGTTGAGCGCCATGGTGCGCAGTTGTTCGGGATTGAGCCGTCGGCCGACGGCGGTCGTCTCGGTTCGGTGTGGTGCGGAGCGCAGCGCCTCATCGAGGAGCCGCTCGAATTCCTGGCGGTCCTCGTTCAGCAGGTGCTGCGGAACGCTGTTCATGTGCATCCCCCGATGCTCCGTAGGGCTTGGGGCTCGCACGCCGGCGAGCCGTCGGGCAGAAACGGAGGGGAGCCTGCTACGGATAAGCCGATGGTAGAGCCGGGACGGCACGCGGTGACAGGGGAATGCCGGAAATTGCGTCCTGGCCCGCGGTACGCCGCCTGGGCCGGATGTGCACCGAACGGTCAGTTCTCCAGGGGGAGTTGCCGGACCAGCAGCTTTCCGGCCATGGTCACTCCGCCGTCCATGGCGATGGCGAGCCCGTCGGCGTAGACGTGCGGCCCCTCCACGACCGGACCCGTGCCCTCCTCGCCGTCCTCGGAGCCGACCTCGCCCAGCAGGTAGGGAATGGGGCTGTGGCCGTGAACGATGCGCGTGCCGCCGTACGTATCGAGGAGGGAGCGCACGGCGTCGGCACCGCCCTCGTCGCGGAAGGAGAAACGCTTCGTGAACTTGCGGAACAGGTCCCAGACCTCGTCGGCGTCGTTGCGCGTCAGGGTCTCGCGGACGGTGTCGTTGACCGCCTCGATCGAGTCGCCGTAGTCGAGGTAGGCGGTGGTGTCGGAGTGGACGAGCAGATAGCCGTCGACCTCCTCGACGGCGTCCAGGCGGGCCATCCACTGCAGATGGTGGTCCTGGAGGCGGTCCATGTCGGTCTTCTGGCCGCCGTTGAGCAGCCAGGCCGCCTGGAAGGTGGCGGTGCCCGCGCCGGAGTTGACGGGGGTGTCGCCGAACCGCTTGGCGCCGAGCAGCAGCAGCTCGTGGTTGCCCATGAGGGCCTTGCAGTAGCCGCCTGCCGCGGCCGCCTCGGCGGACAGCCGCATCACCAGGTCGATGACGCCGATGCCGTCCGGGCCGCGGTCGGTGAAGTCGCCGAGGAACCACAGCCGGGTGGTGCCGGCGCACCACTGGCCCGAGGCGTCGATCAGGCCCTGCTCCTGAAGGGCGGTCAGCAGTTCTTCGAGGTACCCGTGGACGTCGCCGACGACGTAGAGCGGACCGGGACCGGTCGCGGGCTGCGGAGCCGGGGCGGCGGGGGCGGGTTCGGCGGAGGCCGGGAGGGCGTCGCCGCGGTTGACGACGGGCAGGTCGCGCCGGGTGGGCGTGTACCCCTCGGGGTACGCCTCCTCGACGGGCGGGGCGGTGTCCTCGGTGTGGACGTGCTGGACGTAGGGACCGGTCTCGTGGACGTACGCCGGTACCCGGAAGTCGCGCAGCGTCGCCGTCCGCTCCACCTCGGGTCCCTGACCGGCCCCCTGAGTCATCAGACCCCTCCACCATCGCGCCGCATCTGCACCGCTTCGGACTGCCTGGTCGCAGCGGTCCGCGGTGTCGTGGGCCCATCATAGGAATGCGCGTCGCGCCATGTGATGACCCAGGGGTGGTGAATCGGAACAAGACGCCAGTTCACCGCGGCTTTCGCCCCGTTTGGGCCGGTGTTCGGCCAGCGGCCGGGGGACCGTCGGCCCTGTGTCGCCCGTACGGCGCCTCGGCCGGCCGGTCCGAGCGAGGCGCCGATTCCGGCGCGGGAGCCGGCCGGGCGGGGCGGCCGGCCCGTGCGCCGTGGGACACCGGCGTGCTCCCCCGCTGCCCGGCTACTTGTCGTCCGGCGACCGCGGCGGGCTGACCGTCGTGCGCGGGGACCGTCGCTGCGACGAGGTCCGCACGATCAGTTCGGTCGGTATCACCTGCTCCACCGGCTGCTCCGACTCGACGCCCTCGATGGCGTCGATGAGCAGCTGGACCACGGCGGTGCCGATGCGGCGCGGCTTCAGGGAGAGCGTGGTGATGGGCGGCTCGGTGCTGGCGTACACGGTGGACTCGCTGCAGCACACCAGCAGCAGGTCGTCGGGGACGCGCAGTCCGTAGCGGCGGGCGGCGGCGAGCAGATCGGTGCCGTTGGGGTCGAACAAGCCGTAGACGGCGTCGGGCCGGTCGGGGCGGGCGAGGAGCCGGTCGGCGGCGACGGCGCCCGCGCACGGGTCGTGCGCGGGATAGGCCTCGTAGACCGGGTCCTGGCCGACCCGTTCGCACCAGCGCAGGTAGGCGGTGGTCGACAGATGGGTGTACGTGTCCGTCGTCGTGCCCGTGAGCAGGCCGATGCGGCGGGCGCCGGCGTCGGCGAGGTGGTCGAGGATGCCGAGGACGGCGGCCTCGTGGTCGTTGTCGACCCAGGCGGTGACCGGGAGCGAGCCGGCCGGGCGCCCGTCGGAGACCACCGGCAGGCCCTGCCGGACCAGTTCGCTGACCACCGGGTCCTGGTCGGAGGGGTCGATGACGACGGTGCCGTCCAGGGCGACGTTGGACCAGACGTCGTGGCGGGAGGTCGCGGGCAGGATCACCAGGGCGTAGCCGCGTGCGAGCGCGGCCGAGGTGGCGGCCCGCGCCATCTCGGCGAAGTACGCGAACTCGGTGAAGGTGAAAGGTTCATCCCCGTACGTCGTCACGGTCAGGCCGATGAGGCCGGACTTGCCGGTACGGAGGGTGCGGGCGGCGGCCGAGGGGCGGTATCCCAGCCGGTCGGCGACCTCGCGGACGTGGCGCCGGGTGGCGTCCGGGAGCCGGCCCTTGCCGTTGAGGGCGTCGGAGACGGTCGTGATGGAGACCCCGGCGGCGGCGGCCACGTCTCTGATACCCGCTCGGCCCGGCCGACTGCCTCGACGTGAGGTTTCCGCGCGGCTCACCTGGTGCTTCCCTGCTGCTGTCATGGCGAGCCGATAGTAGGGCTCATACGGTGGGGTAGTGCGGACGCATATGCACGCGTTGACAGGCACGTTTCTGCATGGTCGATGGGGCCCAACTGCCTACGAATGCAAGGCTGTTGAACGTTCCCATGGAGAGACGTGGCGTGGTGGTGCACATGGGCCTATTGAGGGCCCGATGTTTCGAAGAGGTCTCAACTCACCTTCACGGGGGATGCGCGCCACGGCGTGAGCTACCGGCGCGTAGATATATGTACGGCGCGCCCCCCGAAACATACGCCTTCCTGTCGTGATGCCCCTGATGCCGGTGTGGCCGATGAGGTTTGCCTTCGGCCAGTACTCAGTGATGCCGAATCCTCATAAGGTGAGGAGTATTGGAAGCCGGCGGCGTCGACGGTCCGCCGGTGGTCGCGAGGAGGACTGCGGTGAGCGAGACGAGCCCCAAGCTGCGCGCCGAGCTGGAGGGTATCCCCACCTACAAGCCGGGCAAGCCGGCCGCGGCCGGCGGGCCGGTCGCCTACAAGCTCTCCTCCAACGAGAACCCCTATCCGCCGCTGCCCGGCGTGATGGAGAGCGTCACGGCCGCCGCCGCCTCCTTCAACCGGTACCCGGACATGGCGTGCAGTGGGCTGATGGAGGAGCTGTCGGAGCGCTTCGGCGTCCCGGTGTCCCACCTGGCCACCGGAACCGGTTCCGTGGGTGTCGCCCAGCAGCTGATCCAGGCCACCAGCGGCCCCGGCGACGAGGTGATGTACGCCTGGCGGTCCTTCGAGGCGTACCCGATCATCACGCAGATCAGCGGCGCCCGGTCGGTGCAGGTGCCGCTCACGCCCGGTGACGTGCACGACCTGGACGCGATGGCGGACGCGATCACCGACCGGACGCGCCTGGTCTTCGTCTGCAACCCGAACAACCCGACCGGCACGGTGGTGCGGCGAGCCGAGCTGGAGCGCTTCCTCGACCGGGTGCCCCACGATGTGCTGGTGGTGCTGGACGAGGCCTACCGGGAGTTCATCCGCGACCCGCAGGTGCCCGACGGCATCGAGCTGTATCGCACGCGCCCCAACGTGTGCGTCCTGCGGACGTTCTCCAAGGCGTACGGCCTCGCGGGGCTGCGCGTGGGGTTCGCGGTCGCCCACGAGCCGGTGGCCGCGGCGCTGCGCAAGACGGCGGTGCCGTTCGGGGTGAGCCAGCTCGCGCAGGACGCGGCGATCGCCTCGCTGCGGGCCGAGGACGAGCTGCTGGGCCGGGTCGGCTCGCTGGTGTGCGAGCGCAACCGCGTGGTCGGCGCGCTGCGCGCCCAGGGCTGGACGGTGCCGGAGACGCAGGCCAACTTCGTGTGGCTGCGGCTCGGGGAGCGGACGCTCGCGTTCGCGAAGGCCTGTGAGGAGCACGGTGTGGTGGTCCGGCCGTTCCCGGGCGAGGGTGTGCGGGTCACGGTGGGCGAGAACGAGGCGAACGACATCCTCCTCAAGGTGGCGGAGGCGTTCCGCAAGGAGCAGTGACCCTCGACACGCAAGGCGGCACGGTCCCCCGAACCCTGTTTCGGGGGACCGTGCCGTCGTTCCGTGAGATCGCGTGGGGTCGCAGGGGAGGGCGAGAGCGTCGCCGTCCGTCCTGAACGTCATCGTGCCCGGCTCCCACGGCCTGGCGGGTGTCCGTTTCACGTGGAACCGGGACACCTGAGCCGAAAGACGTCTCTGCGCCCGATGTGTGCGGCGCGCAAGACAACAAAATGTTGAAGTTGCCGCCGAGGGTTGACGCGACGCCCGCAGAGCCACCCCCGCCCGACAGCCCGAAAACCAGTGCGTCATAATAGCTTGTGAATGTGAACGCGTTCACAAGCGCGTCCCTGTTTGTCCCCGTATATGCGGGATGGACGGGGCGAATCGCCGCTGTACCACGGCGTAGTTAGGAGAGTGACGACGTGGATCTGGCTCTGGCGCCGGAGACGCTGGCGCGCTGGCAGTTCGGCATCACGACCGTCTACCACTTCCTGTTCGTTCCGCTGACGATCTCACTGGCCGCGCTCACGGCCGGGCTGCAGACGGCCTGGGTGCGCACGGAGAAGGAGAAGTACCTCAGAGCGACGAAGTTCTGGGGCAAGCTCTTCCTGATCAACATCGCGATGGGCGTGGTCACCGGCATCGTGCAGGAGTTCCAGTTCGGCATGAACTGGTCGGACTACTCGCGCTTCGTCGGCGACATCTTCGGCGCCCCGCTCGCCTTCGAGGCGCTGATCGCGTTCTTCTTCGAGTCCACGTTCATCGGCCTGTGGATCTTCGGCTGGGACAAGCTGCCCAAGAAGATCCACCTGGCGTGCATCTGGATGGTCTCGATCGGCACGATCCTGTCGGCCTACTTCATCCTCGCGGCCAACTCCTGGATGCAGCACCCGGTCGGCTACAAGATCGACAAGGCGAGGGGGCGTGCCGAGCTGACCGACTTCTGGGCCGTGCTGACCCAGAACACCGCGCTCAGCCAGGCCTTCCACACACTGTCCGCGGCCTTCCTGACCGGTGGGGCCTTCATGGTGGGCGTCGCCGCCTACCACCTGGCCCGCAGGAAGCACGTCCGCGAGATGAAGACCTCGCTGCGGCTCGGCCTGATCACCGTCGTCATCGCCGGCCTGCTCACCGCGGTCAGCGGTGACACGCTCGGCAAGGTCATGTACAAGCAGCAGCCGATGAAGATGGCGGCGGCCGAGGCGCTGTGGGACGGCCAGAAGCCGGCACCGTTCTCGATCTTCGCCTACGGCGACGTGGAGAAGGGCCACAACACCGTGGCCATCGAGATCCCGGGCCTGCTGTCCTTCCTCGCCGACGACAACTTCACCTCGTACGTCCCCGGCATCAACGACGTGAACAAGGCCGAGCAGCAGAAGTTCGGCCCGGGCGACTACCGGCCGAACATCCCCGTCGCCTTCTGGGGGTTCCGCTGGATGATCGGCTTCGGCATGACGTCCTTCACCATCGGCCTGGCCGGACTCTGGCTGACGCGCAGGAAGTTCCTGCTGCCGCAGCATCTGCGGGTGGGCGAGGACGAGGTGCCGCACCTCGTGCTGTTCCGGAACAAGGCCCTCAGCCCGAGGCTGGCGCCCTGGTACTGGCGCATCGCGACCTGGACCCTGGCCTTCCCGCTGGTCGCCAACTCGTGGGGCTGGATCTTCACCGAGACGGGCCGCCAGCCGTGGGCCGTCTACGGCATCCTGCAGACCCGGCACGCGGTCTCCCCCGGCGTCTCCCAGGGCGAGGTCCTCACCTCGATGATCGTTCTCACCTCGCTGTACGCGATCCTCGCCGCGGTCGAGATCAAGCTGCTCGCGAAGTACGTCAAGGCCGGCCCGCCCGAGCTGACCGAGGCCGACCTCCATCCGCCCACGAAGATCGGCGGCGACACCCGTGACGCCGACAAGCCGATGGCCTTCTCGTACTAGGCCGAGGGAACAGTCATGGAACTTCACGACGTCTGGTTCGTCCTGATCGCCGTCCTGTGGACCGGCTACTTCTTCCTGGAGGGTTTCGACTTCGGGGTCGGCATCCTCACCAAGCTGCTGGCCAGGAACCGGCCCGAGCGCCGGGTTCTCATCAATACCATCGGACCCGTCTGGGACGGCAACGAGGTGTGGCTGCTCACGGCGGGCGGCGCGACCTTCGCCGCGTTCCCGGAGTGGTACGCCACGCTCTTCTCCGGCTTCTACCTGCCGCTGCTCCTCATATTGGTCTGCCTGATCATCCGCGGTGTCGCCTTCGAGTACCGGGCGAAGCGACCCGAGGAGACCTGGCAGCGTACCTGGGAGACGGCGATCTTCTGGACCTCTCTGCTTCCGGCCTTCCTGTGGGGCGTGGCCTTCGGGAACATCGTGCGGGGCGTGAAGATCGACCAGCACTTCGACTATGTCGGCAGCGTCTGGGACCTGCTCAACCCCTATGCCGTGCTCGGCGGTCTGGTGACGCTCACGCTGTTCACCTTCCACGGGGCGGTGTTCACCGCTCTCAAGACCGTCGGCGACATCCGGGTGCGGGCGCGGAAGCTGGCGCTGTGGGTCGGACTCGTCACCGCCGTGCTGGCGGTCGGCTTCCTGCTGTGGACGCAGGCCGACAGCGGTGACGGCAAGAGCCTGGTCGCGCTGATCGTCGCGGTCGTCGCCCTGGTGGCGGCTCTGGCCGCGAACCAGGCAGGGCGCGAGGGATGGTCCTTCGCCCTGTCCGGCCTCACCATCGTGGCCGCCGTGGCGATGCTCTTCCTGTCGCTCTTCCCGAACGTCATGCCGTCCACCCTCAACGGGGACTGGAGCCTGACGGTCACCAACGCCTCGTCGAGCCCGTACACCCTGAAGATCATGACGTGGCTGGCGGCCATCGCCACGCCCCTGGTGCTGCTCTACCAGGGTTGGACCTACTGGGTCTTCCGCAAGCGAATCGGCACACAGCACATCGCTCCCGAGGCTCGCGCCGAAGCCGCACACTGAGTCCGCCGAGGGTGCGTTTCACGTGAAACGCACCCTCTGGACCGAAGGGCATGTTTCACGTGAAACCAATCGATCCACGCCTGCTGCGGTACGCCCGCGCCACCCGCTTCTTCCTCGCCGCGGTCGTCGCCCTGGGAGTCATCGGTGCCGGGTTGGTCATCGCCCAGGCGATGCTCATCGCCGACGTGGTCGTCGGAGCCTTTCAGCACGGGCAGTCGGCCGCCGAACTGCGCACTCCCCTGCTGCTGTTGGTCGCCGTCGCCGTGGGTCGAGCGGTCGTGGCGTGGCTCACCGAACGTGCCGCCCACCGCGCGAGTGCGGCGGTCAAGTCGGAGCTGCGGGGACGCCTTCTGGACCGGGCGGCAACGCTCGGCCCCGGGTGGCTGAGCGGACAGCGGACCGGCTCCCTGGTCACCCTGGCCACGCGCGGGGTGGACGCCCTTGACGACTACTTCTCCCGCTACCTGCCGCAGTTGGGGCTCGCGGTGGCGGTGCCGGTGGCGGTGCTGGCGCGGATCGTCACCGAGGACTGGGTGTCGGCGGCGATCATCGTCGGCACGCTGCCCCTCATCCCGCTCTTCATGATGCTGATCGGCTGGGCCACCCAGTCCCGGATGGACCGTCAGTGGCGGTTGCTGTCCCGGCTGTCCGGTCACTTCCTTGACGTGGTCGCGGGCCTGCCCACGCTCAAGGTGTTCGGCCGGGCCAAGGCACAGGCCGAGTCCATCCGCCGGATCACCGGCGAGTACCGCCAGGCCACCATGCGGACCCTGCGGATCGCCTTTCTCTCCTCCTTCGCGCTGGAGTTGCTCGCGACACTCTCGGTCGCGCTGGTCGCCGTGACGATCGGCATGCGGCTCGTCCACGGCGACATGGACCTGTACACCGGCCTGCTCATCCTGGTGCTCGCGCCCGATGCCTATCTGCCCCTGCGCCAGGTGGGTGCGCAGTACCACGCGGCGGCGGAAGGGCTGGCCGCGGCGGAGGAGATCTTCACCGTGCTGGAGACGCCGGTACCGGCGTCCGGTACCGGCGCGGTGCCGGCGGGCGCACTGGCCTTCGAGGAGATCACCGTCCGCTACCCGGGACGCTCCGCGAGTGCCGTGGCCGACGTGTCCTTCACCGTCGAGCCCGGCGAGACCGTCGCGCTGGTCGGCCCGAGCGGTGCGGGGAAGTCGACGCTGTTGAACGTGCTGCTCGGCTTCGTGCGTCCCGCGGAGGGCCGGGTACGGATCGGGGGAGCCGATCTCGCCGGCCTCGACCTGGAGGAGTGGCGGTCGCGGATCGCCTGGGTGCCGCAGCGACCGCACCTGTACGCCGGAACGGTCGCGGAGAACGTGCGGCTGGCCCGGCCCGGCGCGGACGACGCCGCCGTACGCGGGGCGCTGCGGGACGCGGGTGCGCTGGAGTTCGTGGACGCGTTGCCCAAGGGGGCGGACACGGTGCTCGGGGAGGACGGGGCCGGGCTGTCGGCGGGGCAGCGGCAGCGGCTCGCGCTGGCCCGGGCGTTTCTCGCGGACCGGCCCGTGCTGTTGCTGGACGAGCCGACCGCCGCGCTGGACGGGGAGACCGAGGCCGAGGTCGTGGCGGCGGTACGGCGGCTGGCGGTGGGCCGTACGGTCCTGCTCGTCGTGCACCGGCCGGCGCTGCTGGAGGTCGCCGACCGGGTGGTGCGGCTGGACGAGCGGATGGTGCCGCGTGGGCGCACCGGGGCTTCCGAGGAGCTCTGGCGGTCGGACCACGGGGGGCCGGCAAGTGGCCTCCCGGCAGAGGGAAACGCACGGCCGGAAGGCGGTCCGGAAAGGCCCGGGCTCGGCCGGCCGGCCAGCGGCGGCGCAAAGGAGCGTGCGGACCGTCCCCAGCGCGTCCTCGCCCGGGTCAGGGGGCTCGCCGGACCCCGCCGCGGCCGGATTCTTCTGGCGCTGCTGCTCGGCAGTCTGGCGCTCGCCAGTGCCGTCGGGCTGATGGCCACTTCGGGCTGGCTGATCTCGCGGGCCTCCCAGCAGCCCCCGGTGCTGTATCTGATGGTGGCCGTGACGGCGACACGGGCGTTCGGGATCGGACGGGCCGTCTTCCGCTACGCCGAGCGTCTGGTCTCGCACGACGCCGTGCTGCGCATGCTGGCCGACACCCGGGTCGCGGTCTACCGGCGCCTGGAGCGTCTGGCACCCGCGGGCCTGCGGACCGCCCGCCGCGGCGATCTGCTCACCCGGCTGGTCGCGGACGTGGACGCGCTCCAGGACTACTGGCTGCGCTGGCTGCTGCCCGCGTCGGTCGCCCTGGTCGTCTCCGCCGCGACCGTCGGCTTCACGGCCTGGCTGCTGCCCGAGGCGGGAGCCGCCCTGGCGGTGGGTCTGCTGGCGGCCGGCGTCGGCGTGCCCCTGGTGACCGCGGCCGCGGCCCGGCACACCGAACGACGGCTCGCGCCGGCCCGAGGCGTCCTCGCGACCCGTGTGACCGACCTGCTGACCGGCACCGCCGAACTGACCGTCGCGGGCGCGCTGCCCGCCCGTACGGACGCGACCCGGCGGGCGGACGGCGCCCTCACACGGATCGCCTCGCGCGCCGCCGCCGTCACCGCGCTCGGCGACGGGCTCACCGCGCTGATCTCCGGCCTGACCGTCGCCGCCATGGCGCTGTTCGGCGCCCAGGCGGTGGCGGCGGACCGGCTCGACGGCGTGGCGATGGCCGTGGTCGTCCTCACCCCGCTGGCCGCGTTCGAGGCCGTGCTCGGGCTGCCGCTCGCCGTCCGCTACCGGCAGCGGGTGCGGCGCAGCGCCGAGCGCGTCCACGAGGTCCTGGACGCGCCGGAGCCGGTGCACGAGCCCGAGCGGCCGCGGCAGGCGCCCGCGACGCCCTTCCCGGTGGTCCTCAAGGGCCTGGCCGCACGGTACGAGGGCCAGCGGCGCGAAGCGCTGGCCGGGCTGGATCTCACGCTCGAGGAGGGGCGCCGCATCGCCGTGGTCGGGGCCTCCGGCTCCGGCAAGACGACCCTCGCCCAGGTGCTGCTGCGGTTCCTCGATCCGCAGTCCGGTTCCTACACGCTCGCCGGGGTGGACGCGTACGCGCTGCCCGGTGACGACGTACGGCGGCTCGTCGGACTGTGCGCGCAGGACGCGCACCTCTTCGACAGTTCGGTGCGCGAGAACCTGCTGCTGGCCAGGAAGGGCGCCACCGAGACGGAACTGCGCAGGGCGCTGGCCCGGGCCCGGCTGCTGGACTGGGTGGACGGGCTGCCCGACGGCCTGGACACGCTCGTCGGCGAGCACGGCGCGCGGCTGTCCGGTGGCCAGCGGCAGCGACTGGCGCTGGCCCGCGCGCTGCTGGCCGACTTCCCCGTCCTGGTGCTCGACGAGCCCGCCGAACACCTCGACCTGCCGACGGCCGACGCGCTCACCGCCGATCTGCTGGCCGCCACCGAGGGCCGTACGACGCTGCTGATCACCCACCGGCTCGCCGGCCTGGCCGATGTGGACGAGGTGATCGTGCTCGATGAGGGCCGGGTGGTGCAGCGGGGTACCCATGCGGAACTGACCGCGGTGGAGGGGCCGCTCAGGACGATGATGCGGCGGGAGGCGAAGGCGGAGTCGGCCGCGGCGGCTCGGTGAAACGGCGCGGGGCGCTCCGGACCGCGAACTCGCCCGGGACGCTCCGGACCGTCGACTAGAGGTACTGCACGAGCAGTTGCTCGATCACGACCGCCACGCCGTCCTCGTTGTTGGCGACCGTACGGCCCGACGCGGCGGCGATGGCGTCCGGGTGGGCGTTGCCCATCGCGTAGGACCGGCCGGCCCAGGTGAGCATCTCGACGTCGTTCGGCATGTCGCCGAACGCCACGACCTCCTCGTGGGAGATGCCGCGCTCGGCGCAGCACAGGGCGAGGGTGCTGGCCTTGGAGACGTCGGGGCCGCTGATCTCCAGCAGGGCGCTGGGGCTGGAACGGGTGACGGTGGCGCGCTCGCCGATCGCGAGCCGGGCGAGGGTGAGAAAGGCGTCGGGGTCGAGGGCGGGGTGGTGGGCGAGGATCTTGAGCACGGGCTGGTCGGCGTCCGGGCCGTCGGGCGCGAGCAACTTCTCGGCGGGCAGCAGGTTGTCCGGGGTCTCCATGTGAAGCTTGGGATAGTCCGGCTCCTGGTGGAAGCCGTACGTCTGCTCGACCGCGAACATCGTGCCGGGCGCGGCCTCACGCAACAGCCGCACGGCGTCCAGGGCGTTCTCCCGGGCCAACTCCCGCACCTTCACGAACCGGTGGGCACCGGCCCCGCCGTGCAGGTCGACGACGGCGGCGCCGTTGCCGCAGATGGCCAGTCCGTGGCCGTGCACGTGGTCACTGACGACGTCCATCCAGCGGGCCGGGCGGCCCGTGACGAAGAAGACCTCGATGCCCGCGTCCTCGGCGGCGGCCAGTGCGGCGACGGTCCGCGCGGAGACCGACTTGTCGTCGCGCAGCAGGGTGCCGTCGAGGTCGGTGGCGATGAGCCGTGGGCGTATCGCGGCAGCAGGGGTCCCGGGCTGTCTGGTCGCTGAGGTCACCCGGTCATTCTCGCGCATATGCCAGCACGACCGTGCGTGACTGCGCACATATGAGACACAGATGACGCTCAGCGAGAGACAACCGGGTCCGCAACGAGCCTCAGTCCAGCTGTGCGGGGGCTTCCAGGGCGATCCGTTCGAAGACCTTCCCGTCCGCGGCGAAGTCGGAGTCCGGGATGGGCCAGTGGACGACGATCTCGGTGAAGCCCAGGTCCCGGTGGCGGCCCGCGAAGTCCACGAACGCGTCCAGGGACTCCAGCGGCCGGGCGCGGTCCGGGGTGAAGCCGGTGAGCAGGATCCTGTCCAGATCCGACACGTCCCGCCCGATGGCCGCGCATGCCTCGGACAGCTTGCCGAGCTGTCCGCGCAGGGCCTCCACGGACTGCTCCGGGGTGCCGTTCTCGTACAGCTTGGGGTCGCCGGTGGTCACCCAGGCCTGGCCGTGGCGGGCGGCGAGCTTCAGGCCGCGGGGGCCGGTGGCCGCGACCGCGAACGGCAGCCGGGGGCGCTGCACGCAGCCCGGGATGTTCCGCGCCTCGTGGGCCGAGTAGAACCGGCCCTCGTGGGTCACCGCGTCCTCCGTGAGCAGCCGGTCGAGCAGGGGCACGAACTCGGCGAACCGGTCGGCGCGCTCGCGCGGGCTCCAGGGCTCCTGGCCCAGGACGGTCGCGTCGAAGCCGGTGCCGCCGGCGCCGATGCCGAGGGTGAGCCGGCCGCCGGAGACGTCGTCGAGGGAGATCAGCTCCTTGGCCAGGGTCACCGGGTGCCGGAAGTTCGGCGAGGTGACCAGCGTGCCCAGGCGGAGCCGGTCGGTGGCGGCCGCGGCGGCGGTCAGCGTCGGGACGGCGCCGAACCAGGGGCCGTCGCGAAAGCTGCGCCAGGAGAGGTGGTCGTAGGTGTACGCGGTGTGGAAGCCGAGCTGCTCGGCCCGCACCCACGCCGAACGGCCGCCCTCGCTCCAGCGGCGGTACGGCAGGATCACGGTACTCAGACGCAGACTCATGCGTCCGAGACTAAGCGGTGCCGCTGACAGGGGACGAAACGGTCACCGTATGCGGCTGCTCAGCCACGGACCGAGCAGGAGCAGGGGGATGTGCTCCTTGTGCGCGCGGTCGCCGGGCAGCGGGACGACCAGGCGGTGGCCGGGCGGGAAGCGGCGGGTCGTGACATGGGCGAGGCCGCCGAAGACGGAGCGGAGGAAGGCGGGGACGTCGTCGCGCGGGATGTCGGGGCACTCGACGCCCTCCACGGTGATCAGCGCGTCGTCCTCCGGGTAGAGCCGCACGCTCACCCGGGGCACGCCGCCGAACTCGACGTGGGCCTCGTGCGGCAAGGAGCCGTCGGGGTCCAGGGTGACGCCGATGCCCGCGGCGCTCCGGCGCGACGTCTGGTCGGCGCCGATGTCGTGGGTCACCTCCATCTCGCGCGCGTAGTGGGCGGCGAGGGCGCGCAGGGCCGCGACGGCCGCCTCGGTGGTCGGCAGGTGTTCCGGCGAGGAATCCATGCCGCCGATCATGACGGCCCGCCCGCCGACGGGTCAGCCGGGGTCCGCAAACCGCAGGTAGCGGGGCGGTACGCCGTCGGTCAGCCAGACGCCGTTGGCGCTGACGTGGAACACGTGGCCGTCGCGGTGCATCGCGCCCGCGTCGACGGCGAGGACGACGGGGCGGCCGCGGCGGGCGCCGACGCGGGTGGCGGTCTCCCGGTCCGCGGACAGGTGCACCGCATGCCTGCTCATGGGCCTGAGACCCGTCTCGCGGATCGAGTCCAGGGCGCCGGCGACGGTGCCGTGGTACAGATACGGCGGCGGGGTGGCCGGGGGCAGGCCGAGGTCGACGTCGATGCTGTGGCCCTGGCTGGCGCGGATTCTGGTGCCCTCGACCGCGAAGCGGCGCTTGTCGTTGGTGGCCACCACGTGGTCCAGTTCCTCGCGCGTGAACCGGAACCCGTGCTCGGCGGCCGCGGCGATCAGAGTGTCGATCTCCACCCAGCCGGCCGGGTCCAGGGTGAGGCCGATGCGTTCCGGCTGGTGGCGGAGGTGTTTCGAGAGGTATCTCGACACCTTCACGGTGCGTCTTTCGTCCATGTGTCCAGCGTGCGGGAGAGACGCGGATCACGCAGGCGATTTTCGCGGCACAGGTTTGATCCACAAGCAAGTGGGGTTGTCCACAGGGAAGTTGACGTGTCTGTGGACAACTGGCAGGCGTTTCATGGTGATTCGGGAACCTCATTGCTACGTACGGCGGATGACGCGAGTCCGTCCAAGATCCTCGCGTTCAGCTCGCGTTCGGCCGCATGTGCGATGAATGAGGAGACGTGCCGGTCGCCAACCAGCCTTTCCACTGCGGAGATCGTGGCCGTGGTCAGGGGGAAGAGGCGCGTGCCGGAGCGGGGTTCGGCGGGCTTCCTGGCGCCGAGGTGCGCGCAGATGGCGGGTGGCGAACGCGCGCATGGCGCGCCCGAGTTCGGTGTCCACCGCCTGCTGGGCGAGGGGGCGCAGGCGGCGCACGAGCGCGGCCGCCCCCGCCGCGTGTGCGTCCGTGCGTGTTCCGGGTCGTCCAGGCAACGCGCGAAGACGTGCTCGGTGGTGAACTCCGGGAAACGTGCGGCGATGTGCTCCACCTGCGCCCTCAACTCCCGCAGATGGCCCGCTACGGCGCTCAGGGGAACGCCCGCCGCGTGCAACTCGGCTGCTACCGCGAGCTCTTGAGGGCTGGGTACGAGGAACGTGTCGGGGTCGCCGTCGACCGGTTCCAGTACGCCCAGTTCGACCGCCTCGGCCACGGTGTCTTCGCCGGGCGCGCAGCCGAAGCGGGCGTCGGAGTAGAGGTTGGCGCGGCCCTGGCGCTCGGGGCGGGGGAGGAGCCCGCGGTCCTGGTAGGCGCGGATGGTTCTGACGGTGGTGCGGGTGCGGTGGGCCAGGTCTTCTATGCGGTAGGCGTTCTCGGCCGGGAGGTCGGTCATGCACGGGGTCCTTGGCCGGTGGCCGGGATCGGTGTGGTGGGGCCGGCCCCGGCTCTCGGTCGCTCGGGTCGGGGGGGTGCCCATGGCCGCGGCCCGCGGTTACGGCGCCGCGCCGGTGCCGCCGCTGCCACTGCCGGGTGGGCGCCGGCCCCGGTCACGCGCGCCCCTGGCGACGCCGTGAGCCGGGCGCCCGCATCCGCTGTCCAACTCCCCCGTTCACAGCCTCGGTTCGACCCGGGCGATTCTGCGCAGCGCGCCCGGCAGGAAGCGGGACAGGAGGTGGGCGCCTCGGGCCTCCGGGGTCACGGGTACGACGGCCTTGTTGTGGGCCACCGCGTCCAGAACGGCCGAGGCCACCTTCCCCGGTGGGTAGTTGCGCAGGCCGTACAGGCGGGCCGCGCTCTTCTGGCGGCGGCGTTCCTCGGCCGCGTCGACGCCGGCGAAGCGGGCCGTGGAGGTGATGGCGGTGTTGACGAAGCCGGGGCAGATCGCCGTGACGCCGATGGACTGCGAGGCCAGTTCGGCGCGCAGGCACTCGGAGAGCATCAGAACCGCCGCCTTGGAGGTGCTGTAGGCCGGCAGGGCCCGGGAGGGCTGGTACGCCGCCGCCGACGCGATGTTGACGATGTGGCCCCCCTGCCCGCGCTCGGCCATGCGCGCCCCGAAGAGCCTGCAGCCGTGGATGACACCCCAGAGGTTCACGTCCAGGATCCTGCGCCAGTCGTCGGTGCTCGTGGCGAAGAACGAGCCCGACAGCCCGATGCCCGCGTTGTTGACCAGCACGTCCAGCACGCCGTACGCGCGGTGGATCCTTTCGGCGAGCTTCTCCATGGCGTGCTCGTCGGCGACGTCGGCGGTCTCGGCCCAGGCCTCGGGCGCGCCGATCAGCCGCGACCGCTCGGCCGTGCGGGCGGCGGCCTCGGCGTCGCGGTCGACGGCGACCACGCGCGCCCCGGCCTCCGCGAACGCGAACGCCGTCGCCCGGCCGATGCCGCTGCCCGCGCCCGTGACCAGCACCAGCCGGCCGCCGAAGCGGTCGGCATGGCGGCCGGTGGCCGTCGGCTGCGGCCGCCCGCCCTCGACGGCCGTGATGAAGTCCCCGATCCAGGCCGCGACCTGGTCGGGTCGGCTGCGCGGGATCCAGTGCTTGGCGGGCAGGATGCGGCGGGTCAGCCGGGGCACCCACTGGTCGAGGTCGTCGTAGAGGCGCTCGGAGAGGAACGCGTCCCGCAGCGGCGTGATGAGCTGCACGGGCGCGTGCGCGTACGCGTCCGGACGCGGCCTGCGCAGCCGGGCGCGGACGTTGTCCCGGTACAGCCAGGCGCCGTGTGCCGCGTCGGAGGGGAGGGAGGCGGTCGGATAGCCGCCGCCGGGGACCTTCTCGGCCCGCTCCAGCATCTTCGGCCAGCGCTTGCCGAGCGGTCCGCGCCAGGCCAGCTCCGGCAGGACGGGCGTGTGCAGCAGGTAGACGTACCAGGACTTGGCGCCCTGGCCGAGGAGCTGGCCGACCCGGCGGGGCGTCGGACGCTTCACGCGCGCGTTGATCCAGTGCCCGAAGTGGTCCAGCGATGGCCCGGACATGGAGGTGAAGGAGGCGATACGGCCCTTGGTGCGGCCGACCGTGACGAACTCCCACGACTGCACCGAGCCCCAGTCGTGCCCGACCAGGTGCACCGGGCGGTCCGGGCTGACCGCGTCCACCACGGCCAGGAAGTCGTCCGTGAGCTTGGCCAGCGTGAAGCCGCCGCGCAGCGGCCGGGGCGCCGTGGAGCGGCCGTGGCCCCGGACGTCGTACAGGACCACGTGGAAGCGGTCCGCCAGCCGGGCGGCGACCTCCGACCAGACCTCCTTGCTGTCCGGGTAGCCGTGCACCAGGACCACCGTCGGCCGGCCCGGATCGCCCAGTTCGGCCACGCACAGTTCGATCCCGCCGGTCCGCACCCGGCGTTCGCGTGCACCTTCGATCGTCACTTCTCCTCCGCCCGGCGCCGCACGTGCGGCAGGTCGTCGTCCAGCCAGAAGGCGCTCTCCTCGGGGTCCTTCGAGTCCGTGACCACCAGGATCTCCCCGGACTTCGCGCCCGTCCCCCGGAAGCCCAGGTGCGGTTCCACCGCCCACGGGCCCGGCTGCGGGGGGTGGTCCGAGAAGCGGTACGGCGACCACAGGGGCGACCGGCCCTCGCGGTGGCCGTGCAACGCGTCGGCGGCCAGGCCCTTCAGGGACCGCGTGCCGAACCCGGACAGGCGGGGGGAGAAGCGGCGCGGCCTCACCCGGTCCACCTCGCGGCTCACTGCCGTCGTCATGCCGCCCCGTTCCGTCCTCGTCGGCTGCGGTACGTGTCCGTAACGTGACACCGGTGAATGTGACAGTTGTCAGAGGAAGCGTCAATAGGCGGGCCGCGGTTGTGGACACCGGCCGGTGGCCCTCCGTCAGGGCATCCCTTAGGGCCCCGTAATACCTGGGTCTGACGTGAAGACGGCTCTGAGGTCTGATGACCGGCGTGCTCGGCGTCACTACCGTCGGAGGCGTGACTGTGATCGCGACCGAAAGCCTGAGCAAGCGGTTCCCCCGGGTGACCGCGCTCGACCGGCTGTCCGTGGACATCGGGCCCGGTGTGACCGGACTCGTCGGAGCCAACGGCGCCGGCAAGTCCACCCTGATCAAGATCCTGCTGGGTCTGTCCCCCGCCACGGAGGGCCGCGCCGCCGTGCTCGGCCTGGATGTCGCCACCGACGGCGCCGCCATCCGCGAGCGCGTCGGCTACATGCCGGAGCACGACTGCCTGCCGCCCGACGTCTCGGCCACCGAGTTCGTCGTCCACATGGCGCGCATGTCCGGCCTGCCGCCGACCGCCGCGCGCGAGCGCACCGCGGACACCCTGCGCCACGTCGGGCTTTACGAGGAGCGCTACCGCCCCATCGGCGGCTACTCCACCGGTATGAAGCAGCGCGTGAAGCTCGCCCAGGCCCTGGTGCACGACCCGCAGTTGGTCTTTCTGGACGAGCCGACCAACGGCCTCGACCCGGTCGGCCGGGACGAGATGCTCGGCCTGATCCGCCGCGTCCACACCGACTTCGGCATCTCGGTCCTGGTCACCTCGCACCTGCTGGGCGAGCTGGAGCGCACCTGCGACCACGTCGTCATCATCGACGGCGGCAAGCTCCTGCGCGCCAGCTCCACCACCGACTTCACGCAGAGCACGACCACCCTCGCGATCGAGGTCACCGACAGCGACGCCCACCCCGACGGCACCGGCGCGGTCCGCGAGGCGCTCCGCGCGCGCGGGCTGGTCACGCAGAACGAGGGCGCGGGCCTGCCCGGCGCCGGGCACATCCTGCTGCTGACGGCCGAGGGGGAGCAGACGTACGACCTCGTCCGGGACGTGGTCGCCGACCTCGGACTCGGCCTGGTGCGCATGGAACAGCGCCGGCATCACATCTCCGAAGTGTTCACCGGCAGCGACGAGCAGCGGAAGGAGGCCGTCGGCCATGGCGGTTGAGCAGCCCACCCCGGCGATGGCCGGCGGCGACCAGACCCGCATCCACGACATCGGCTACCGCGGCTACGACGGTCCCCGCCTCGGCCGCGCCTACGCCCGCCGCTCGCTGTACTCGCAGTCCCTGCGCGGCTCCTACGGCCTCGGCCGTTCGGTGAAGTCCAAGGTGCTGCCGATGCTGCTGTTCGCGGTGATGTGTGTGCCCGCCGCCATCATCGTGGCCGTCGCGGTCGCCACCAAGGCGCACGAACTGCAGGTCTCCTACACGCGTTACGCGATCATGATGCAGGCCGTGATCAGCCTGTACGTCGCCGCGCAGGCACCCCAGTCGGTCTCGCGCGACCTGCGCTTCAAGACCGTCCCGCTGTACTTCTCACGGCCGATCGAGACCGCCGACTACGTGCGCGCCAAGTTCGCGGCGCTCGCCTCGGCGATCTTCATCCTCACCGCCGCGCCCCTGCTCGTGATGTACGTGGGCGCCCTGCTGTCCAAGCTGGGGTTCGCCCACCAGACGAAGGAATTCGCCGAGGGACTGGTCTCCGTGGCCCTGCTCTCACTCCTGTTCGCCGGCATCGCCCTGGTCGTCGCCGCCGTCACCCCGCGCCGCGGCTTCGGCATCGCGGCCGTGATCGCGGTGCTGATCATCTCCTACGGCGCGGTGTCCACCCTCCAGGCCATCGCCTACGCGCAGAACAACACCGGCGCCGTCCCGTGGATCGGCCTGTTCTCGCCGGTCACACTGATCGACGGCGTCCAGTCGGCCTTCCTGGGCGCGACCCCCCGCAACCCCGGAGCGGTCAGCCCGTCGACCGGGCAGGGCGTGGTCTACGTCCTCGTCGTCCTCGGCCTGATCGCCGCGAGCTACGGCCTGCTGATCCGCCGGTACAAGAAGGTGGGACTGTGACGCCCCACCCGTCGCCCACCATCACCCTTCCAAGGAATGGGCCGCGCCCATGAGCACTCTGTCCCTCGACCACGTCTCCCGCTGGTTCGGCAACGTGGTCGCCGTCAACGACATCACCATGACGATCGGCCCCGGCGTCACCGGTCTGCTCGGGCCCAACGGCGCGGGCAAGTCCACGCTGATCAACATGATGGGCGGCTTCCTCGCCCCCTCCACCGGTTCGGTCACCCTCGACGGGCAGCCGGTGTGGCGCAACGAGCAGATCTACCGGCACATCGGCATCGTCCCCGAGCGGGAGGCGATGTACGACTTCCTCACCGGCCGTGAATTCGTCGTGGCCAACGCCGAGTTGCACGGACTCGGCGCCAACGCCGCCCAACGCGCCCTCGCCACGGTCGAGATGGAGTACGCGCAGGACCGGAAGATCTCCACGTACTCCAAGGGCATGCGCCAGCGCGTGAAGATGGCGAGTGCCCTGGTGCACGACCCGTCGGTGCTGCTGCTCGACGAGCCGTTCAACGGCATGGACCCGCGCCAGCGCATGCACCTGATGGACCTGCTGCGCAGGATGGGCGACGAGGGGCGCACCGTGCTGTTCTCCTCGCACATCCTGGAGGAGGTCGAGCAGCTCGCACGGCACATCGAGGTCGTCGTCGCCGGACGGCACGCGGCCAGCGGCGACTTCCGCCGGATCCGCCGTCTGATGACCGACCGGCCGCACCGCTACCTGGTGCGCTCCAGCGACGACCGCGCCCTGGCGGCCGCGCTGATCGCCGACGCGTCGACCTCCGGCATCGAGGTCGACGTGACGGAGGGGGCGCTGCGCATCCAGGCGGTCGACTTCGGCCGCTTCACCACCCTGCTGCCGAAGGTCGCCCGCGACCACGGCATCCGGCTGCTCACGGTCTCGCCGTCGGACGAGTCCCTGGAGTCCGTCTTCTCGTACCTGGTCGCGGCGTAGGAGGCCGAAGATGTACGACCCCACCGTCGCCCGGCTCACCTACCGGGCCCTGCTCGGCCGTCGCCGGGCCCTCGTCCTCGGCGTGCTGCCGCTGCTGCTGATCGTGATCTCCATGGCCGTGCGCGGCCTGTCCGGGGCGGACGACCAGACGGCCGCCGACGTGCTCGGCGGGTTCGGGCTCGCCACGATGGTGCCGATCATCGGTGTCATCGCGGGCACGGGCGCGATCGGACCGGAGATCGACGACGGCTCCGTCGTCTACCTGCTGGCCAAGCCGCTGAAGCGACCGACGATCATCTTCACCAAGCTGATCGTGGCCATCGCCGCGACCATGGTGTTCTCGGCGGTGCCGACGATGGTCGCCGGCCTGATCCTGAACGGCAACGGCCAGCAGATCGCCGTCGCCTACACGGTCGCCGCGCTGGTCGCCTCCATCGCCTACTCGGCGCTCTTCCTGCTGCTGGGCACCGTCTCCCGGCACGCGGTGGTCTTCGGGCTCGTCTACGCGCTGGTCTGGGAGGCCCTGTTCGGCTCCCTGGTGCCCGGGGCGCGCACGCTCAGCGTCCAGCAGTGGTCGCTGGCCGTCGCCCACAAGGTGACCGGCGGGGACCTGGTGACCTCCGACGTGGGCCTGCCGACGGCCACGGTGCTGCTGGTGGCGGTCACCGTGCTGGCCACCTGGTACGCCGGGCAGAAGCTGCGGTCGCTGAAGCTCGCGGGCGAGGAGTAGGCCGCCGAATGGTTTGACGGGGATTTCATCTCTGCCGGGGCACACTGGGCAAATCGGTTGTACGGCGAGGAGGCCGCAGATGAGTGAGGAGCTGTCGCAGCACGGCGGGCGCGGGCGTTGCGACGACGACTCGTGGGACGGAACCGTCCTGGACGAGGCCTTCGTGCGCGCCGCCGAGACCTCCGAACCGTCCGCCCGGGCCCGGATGCTCGCCGCCCGCTGGCGGGCCGAGTCACCCGAGCCCCAGCCGTGGCGCTCCGACGAGCCGCCGGCGGGCTGGTTCTTCAGCAGGGGCCGGCGGCGCAGATGGCGCCGCCGGTAGGGGTGCTCTCCTTATTCGGTGGCGGCCACATCGGCTGCGGGGCAGAGTGGTTGTGCCCCATCCGCCGGGAACGTCCCGGCGTGGCGTGCCGGTTGCGGGACCGTCGGGGCGGCCGCTTCGAGCACGTGAGCGCTGCGCTTGCGTGGGCCGCCTCACCGGGCGCCGCCCGGCACAAGGGGCCCTGCGCTGGGGCGGGCGGGGAGAGCTGCGCGACGCGGCGCCACAAGGTGCCGCCGCGCCCACCCGTGCCGCCCCAGCGGCACGACTGCCTGCGGCGCTTGAGCGGGCGGCGACTCCCCCTCGGGGCACGCGACGGCCACCCCTCGCGGCGCGGAAACCGTGCGATCAGGTACAGCGGGCTGCCGCCCGGCGACGGACCGCACGTGCCCAACGGCGCACCGCACAGCCGACGGTGCGCATCCCCGCGGCGGCGGCTCAGTGGGCCCGGCACCCGGCGACGGACCGCACGTGCCCAACGGCGCACATCCCCTACGCCAGCAGTCTTTCCAGTACCACCGCGATGCCGTCCTCCTCGTTGGAGGTCGTCACCTCGTCGGCCACCGCGCGGAGTTCCTCGTGCGCGTTGGCCATGGCCACGCCGCGGGAGGCCCAGGCGAACATGGGGATGTCGTTGGGCATGTCGCCGAAGGCGATCGTGTCGGTGGCCTTCAGACCGAGGCGGCGAGCGGCGAGCGAGAGTCCCGTGGCCTTGGACAGGCCGAGCGGGAGGAGTTCCACGATGCCCTCGCCCGCCATGGCGACGCCGACGAAACCGCCGGCCGCCTGCCGGGCGGCGTCCGCCAACTCGTCGTCACCCAGCGTCGGATGCTGTATGTAGATCTTGCCCAGCGGGGCGGCCCACAGATCGGACGCGTCCGTGAAGGGTGTGGCGGGGAGCGTGCCGGTGACCGCGTAGCCGGGGCCCACCAGCACCTCGCCGTCGAGACCGTCCCGGCTGGCGGCCAGGTGCAGCGGACCCACCTCGGCCTCGATCTTGGCCAGGGCCACCCCCGCCAGCTGCCGGTCCAGGGTGACCGAGGTCAGCAGGCGGTGCGTCCCGGCGTCGTAGACCTGGGCGCCCTGGCCGCAGACGGCGAGGCCGTCGTAGCCGAGGTCGTCCAGGATGTGCCGGGTCCAGGGGACCGCGCGGCCGGTGACGACGATGTGGGCCGCGCCCGCCGCGGTGGCCGCGGCGAGCGCGTCACGGGTGCGCTGTGAGATCGACTCGTCGGAGCGCAGCAGCGTTCCGTCGAGGTCGGTGGCGATCAGTCGGTACGGGAATCCGGCGCTCACCTGGCGACCGGCTCCAGAACCTCCCGGCCGCCCAGGTAAGGGCGCAGCACCTCGGGGACCCGGACGGAGCCGTCGGCCTGCTGGTGGTTCTCCAGGATCGCCACGATCGTGCGCGGGACGGCGCACAGCGTGCCGTTGAGGGTGGCGAGCGGCTTGACCTGCTTGCCGTCGCGGACGCGGATCGACAGGCGGCGGGACTGGAACTCGGTGCAGTCCGAGGTCGAGGTCAGCTCGCGGTACTTGCCCTGGGTCGGGATCCACGCCTCGCAGTCGAACTTGCGGGCGGCCGAGGCGCCGAGGTCACCGGAGGCGACGTCGATGACGCGGAACGGCAGCTCCAGCGAGGTCAGCCACTGCTTCTCCCACTCCAGCAGCCGCTGGTGCTCGGCCTGGGAGTCCTCGGGCGCGACGTACGAGAACATCTCGACCTTGTCGAACTGGTGCACGCGGAAGATGCCCCGCGTGTCCTTGCCGTGCGAGCCGGCCTCGCGGCGGAAGCAGGGCGAGAAGCCCGCGTAGCGCAGCGGCAGCCGGTCGGCGTCGAGGATCTCGTCCATGTGGTAAGCGGCCAGGGGCACCTCGGAGGTGCCGACCAGGTACAGGTCGTCCTTGTCCAGGTGGTAGACGTCCTGGGCGGCCTGGCCGAGGAAGCCGGTGCCGGCCATGGACTGCGGGCGGACCAGCGCCGGGGTCAGCATCGGCGTGAAGCCGGCCGCGGTGGCCTGGGCCATCGCCGCGTTCACCAGCGCCAGCTCCAGCAGCGCGCCGACGCCGGTGAGGAAGTAGAAGCGCGAGCCGGAGACCTTGGCCCCGCGCTCGACGTCGATCGCGCCGAGCAGCTGGCCCAGCTCCAGGTGGTCCCTGGGCTCGAAGCCCTCGGCGCCGAAGTCGCGGATCGTGCCGTGCGTCTCCAGCGTGACGAAGTCCTCCTCGCCGCCGACGGGCACGTCGGGGTGGACGAGGTTGCCGAGCCGGAGCAGCAGCTCCTGGGTCTCGGCGTCGGCCGCGTCCCGGTCGGCGTCGGCGGCCTTGACGTCGGCCTTCAGCTGCTCGGCGCGCTTGAGCAGCTCGGCCTTCTCGTCCGCGGTGGCCTTGGGGATCAGCTTGCCGAGCTGCTTCTGCTCGGCGCGCAGCTCGTCGAAGCGGACGCCGGAGGACCTGCGCCGCTCGTCGGCAGACAGGAGAGCGTCGACGAGCGCGACGTCCTCTCCACGGGCGCGCTGGGACGCGCGCACACGGTCGGGGTCCTCACGGAGCAGGCGAAGGTCAATCACGAGGCTAAGGCTACCGGTGCCGGGTTGCCGCTCACGAATCACTATTCCGGCGCGTTCCGATGTGCGGCTTACGTTCCGTTATGCGGTAATTGCCGAACGTGTCAAGGAAAAGTGTCTCACTCCCTGGGACGGGGCACGTCACGGATGCCCGGTTGACCGGATTTCCTTGCGGAGAACGGGACTTGGCGGGCCGGTTGTCCACAGGAATCCACATCCGCGGAAAAGTTATCCACAGGCTGTGTGGATGGACTGTGGATGTCGGAATTGATCACTCCGGAACCGTCGA
Organism: Streptomyces sp. AF1A; assembly: GCF_047340315.1. Taxonomy (NCBI): domain Bacteria; kingdom Bacillati; phylum Actinomycetota; class Actinomycetes; order Kitasatosporales; family Streptomycetaceae; genus Streptomyces; species Streptomyces sp. AF1A. The sequence continues at coordinate 6,641 of NZ_JBLEBI010000008.1, read as the reverse complement.
GCGGACTGAAGAATTCCACGGTCGCGGCGGAGCGACACCCACTTTCGGGTGGAAAGTGGTCCCCTCAAAAGATGAACCAAAGGAAACGGGTGGACGAAGGGTGACTCGGGGGGTGGTTGCCCCGTCTGGGAGCTGTAGGGCGATTTGTCGACTGAGTCGCCTTTCGCTGTCGACTTGTCCCCAGGTCGAGAAGGGCACCTGTGGATAACGTCTGTGGATAACGACGATATGCAGGTAGGACTGGCTAGAACCGGCCGTCCTGACAGCGCGCCACCCAGTCCGCGGCCGCCATGAACTCCTCGTCCGACGTCCCCTCCCGTGCCGGGCCGGCCGCGTCCGGCCGGATGTCGGCCCGCGGATACGAGCCGAGGAAACGCACCTGGAGACAGATCCGTTTCAGGCCCATCAGCGCCTCCGCCATCCGCCGGTCGGAGATGTGCCCCTCGGCGTCGATGCAGAAGCAGTAATTGCCGATGCCGGCGCCGGTCGGCCGGGACTGCAGCAGCATCAGGTTGATGCCACGCGAGGCGAACTCGCCCAGCAGGTCGCGCAGGCCGCCGGGGTGGTCGTCGCGCTGCCAGAGCACCACCGAGGTCTTGTCGGCCCCGGTCGGCGCGGCGGGCCGGGCCGGGCGGCCGACCAGCACGAACCGGGTCTGTGCGTTCTCGGCGTCGTGGATGCCGGTCTCCAGGGCCTGGAGGCCGTACCGGGCGGCGGCGAACTCGCCGGCGAAGGCGGCGTCGTACCGGCCCTCCTGGACCAGCCGGGCGGCGTCCGCGTTGGAGGCGGCCGACTCCCAGGTGGCGTCCGGGAGGTTGGCCCGCAGCCAGTTGCGCACCTGCGGCTGGGCCGCGGGGTGGGCTGAGACCGTCTTCACGTCCGCGAGCTTCGTACCGGGGCGGACCAGCAGCGCGAAGGTGATGGACAGCAACACCTCGCGGTAGATCATCAGCGGCTCGCCCGCGACCAGTTCGTCCAGGGTGGTGGTGATGCCGCCCTCGACCGAGTTCTCGATCGGCACGAACGCCGCCTCGGCCTCGCCGGAGCGCACGGCGTCCAGCGCGGACTGCACCGACACGTACGGGACCAGCTCCCGCGTGGCCGTCTCCGGCAGCGTGCGCAGGGCCACCTCGGTGAAGGTGCCCTCGGGGCCGAGATACGCATAGCTCGCTGGCATGTTCTCACCCTAATGGCCGCTCGAGGCGGCAGCTCACGTGTCTCACGACAACCACCCGACCGGGTGGTTTCAACGGCATCCGGTCCTCGGATCATCCCCTCGAGGCGAACGGCCCCGATCAGCCCTCCAGCAGCCGCTGCCCCACGTACTCACCCGCGGCCGCCCCGCCCGGCACCGCGAACAGCGCGCTCGCCTCGTGCCGGATGTACTGCGACAGCGCGTCGCCGCGGTCGAGCTTGCGCTGCACCGGGACGAAGCCACGCAAGGGGTCGGCCTGCCAGCAGACGAAGAGCAGACCGGCGTCCGGCGCGCCGTCCGCGTCGAAGCCGTCGTGGTAGGAGAACGGGCGCCGCAGCATGGCCGCGCCGCCGTTCTGGTCGGGCCGGGTGATCCGGGCGTGCGCGTTGATCGGGACGACCGGGTCGCCCTTGGCGTCGGTCTTCTCCAGGTCCATCGCGGTCGTCTCGTCGCCCCCGGACAGCGGCGCCCCGTTGTCCTTGCGGCGCCCGATGACCTGCTCCTGGGCGGACAGGGACAGCTTCTCCCAGTCGTCCAGCAGCATGCGGATGCGGCGGACGACGGCGTAGGAGCCGTTCGCCATCCACGCGGGCTCCGCCGAGGCGGGCACGAAGATGCGCCGGTCGAAGTCGGCGTCGGTGGGCTTGGGATTGCGGGTGCCGTCGAGCTGGCCCATGAGGTTGCGGGCCGTCATCGGGCGGGCGGTGGCTCCCGGGGTGCGGTTGAAGCCGTTCATCTGCCAGCGGACGCGGGCCGCGCCATCCGCGTCCTTCTGGATCGCACGCAGGGCGTGGAAGGCGACCAGGCCGTCGTTCGCACCGATCTGGACCCACAGGTCGCCGTCGCTGCGCGCCTTGTCCAGGTGGTCGGAGGAGAAGTCCGGCAGCGGGTCCAGCGCGGCCGGCCGCTGCTTCTGGAGGCCGGTGCGGTCGAAGAAGGAGTGGCCGAAGCCGAAGGTGATCGTCAGCGAGGAGGGGCCCGCGTCCCGGGCCACGTCGGTGTCGCCGTGCGGAGCGGCCTCGCCCGCCATCAGCCGCTCGGCCGTCGTCGACCAGCGGCGCAGCAGGGCCGCGGCCTGCCTGCGGCCCGCGCCCGCCACCAGGTCGAAGGCGACGAGATGGCCGCAGGCCTGGAGCCCGTCGGTGATGCCCGGCTGATGTTTCCCGTGAAACATCGCCCGGTCGGATCCCACCGAGGTCAGTGGGGTGGCCGCGGCGGGCGCGGCGGCGTAGCCGACGGCCCCGCCGGCCGCGCCGAGCACGAGCCCGGTGGCGCCCGCGGTGCCGAGCAGGGCGCGGCGGGAGATGCCGCCCGCCCCGGACGGCGGCTCGGGCGTCGTTGCCTCGGGGGTGCGGGCGTGCGGAATGGACTGCTCGGGCATGGTGTGGTTCAGCCGATCTGCGCGTTCTTGGAGACGGTCACCTGGTCGATGTCGGAGGTGCGCACGGTGACGGCGATCTTCCAGTCGCCGGCCATAGGGATCTGCACCGCGTTCGCCGACCAGTGGCCGGTGGTGACGTGTTCGGGGGTGACGGCAAGCGGGCCGATCTTCTTCGCCTGCAGGGTGAGGTCGACCTTCACCTCGGGAATGTCGACGGCCTTGCCGTCCGGACCCTGGACGAAGACATGCATCTCGTTGGTGCCCACGCGCGCGGGGTCGAGGTCGATGCTGACGACACCCTTGCCGTGGGCGCCACCGGTGTCGAAGGGCATGTCCAGGGTGAGCGCGCCGTTCGAGGGCGCGGTGGCGGATCCGGTGGCGGAGGTGGCGGCCTTGGCCTCCAGCTCGGTGCGGCCCGGTTCGGTCTGCGTCAGCGCGGTGGTGACGGCGAGCAGCACGACCGCGACTCCGGCCTCGGCGAGCACCGAGCGGCGCAGCCCGAAGCGGCCCGCGTCGGCGTCCCGCAACCGCTTCTGCCGGGCGGCGTCCATGGCCGCGCGCTGCCGGGCGAGCTGGGCGGCCCGCTCGGAGTCGCCCGTGGCCGTGTCCCTGGCGGCCGCCTTGGACGCCGGTACCTTCCTGGGCGCCTCGGCCCCGCCCGAGGCGGCGGGGTCCGCGAGCCGTCCGGTCCAGCGCCGGGACACCGAGGCGATGCCGACCATCACCGCGACCAGCCCGATCTTGACCAGCAGCAGCTGCCCGTAGCGGGTGTCGGTGAAGGCCGACCAGGAGCCGAGCTGGCGCCAGGACTGGTAGACGCCCGTCGCGACGAGCGCGAGGACCGCGCCGAAGGCCAGCTGGGAGAAGCGGCGGACGGCGGTGACCTCCACCGGGGTCTCGGCGGGTGCCCGGTACAGGGCGACGAGCAGGGCCGCGAGTCCGCCCAGCCAGACGGCGACGGCCAGCAGGTGGACGACGTCGACGGGCATGGCGATCTCCGGCTGGAGCCCGACCGAGGCGTGCTCGGCCATCGCCCAGCTGGCCGCGAGCCCGGCCGCGACGACCACGCCGCCGACCGCGAGCCCGAAGCTCAGGTCCCGCTTCTCCTCGCCCTCCTCCCGCCGGTTGTAGGCGCCGAAGAGGACGGCGATGAACAGCGCGGCGGCGGCGAGCAGCAGCAGCCGGGAGACCAGCGCGGCACCCGTCTTGGTCTGCAGCACCTGGCCGAGCAGCGCCAGGTCGAAGACGTCGGCGAACTTCCCGGAGGTGGTGTACGAGCCGCGCAGGAGCAGCAGCCACAGGGTGGCCGCGGTGAGCGCCAGCCAGCCGCCGACGACCAGCCGCTGCAGGGCCCGTACGCCCGCGCCGCGCCGCCAGCAGGCGAGCACGAAGGCCGCGCCGCCCGCGAGGACGATGAATCCGGCGTACGACACGTACCGCCCAGCCTCGTACAGCAGGCCCACGACCCCGCCGCCCGCGGTGGGCCCGGTGCCGGAGACGACGGTCTGCGAGGGCGCCCCGACGGAGAAGGTGTAGGCGCCGGAGACCGGGTGGCTGTCGGCCGAGACGACCTGGTACGTGACCGTGTAGGTGCCCTTGCCGAGCCCGCTGTTGAGCTGCACGGCGTACGTCGTCCCGCTCACGTTGGCGGGCTTGCCGGTCTGGACGGGCTTGCCGCGGGGGTCGAGGACGCGCAGCGAGTCGTCGTTCATCGCCACCTTCTCGGAGAAGGTGAGCGACACCTGGGTGGGCGCCTGCTTGACCACCACCCCCTGGGCGGGGTCGCTGCCGGTCAGCGCCGCGTGTGCGGAGGCCGGTGCGGCGCCCGCCAGCAGAGCGCCGGTGACGGCGAGGATCAGCAGCACCAGGGTCCGCAGGCGGGGGGTGATGGTCCGGGTCACGGTGGTCCCTCCCTCAGTGGCCGGTCGACTGGTTGGCCGACGGGTTGTACGTGGCGGACCTCACCGGCATCTCGACGGTGAGGGGCCCGGACTTCGCGAAGGTGAGCTTCACGGTGACCTTCTGACCCTGCTCCGGCTTGCGCTTCAGCTTTTCGAACATCAGATGGTTGCCACCGCTTTTGAACACCAGTTGACCATGGGCGGGTATGACGAAGGAGGACTTCTCCTCCATGGCGCCGCCGACGGTGCTGTGCATGGTGACCTGGCCGGCGACGCTGCTGGTGACCGACGTCAGCCGGTCCTGCGCGCCGCCCTTGTTGGTGATCGTCAGAAAGCCGGCGGCGATGTCGGCGCTGACCGGCTGGGGCATGTAGGAGGAGCCGACGGACAGGTCCGGCCTGCCGGATCCGGATCCGGAGCAGCCCGCAAGGGCGAGGGCGCCGGCGAGCGCGCCCGCGGTCAGGACGGCGCGGCGCCTCACGGGGTCTCCCCCTTCACGATCTTGGGCAGGTCTTTGGTGTAGTCGTCAACCGTGGCGTCCTCCTTGTAGAAGAGGTAGCCCTTGTCGTTCTTCGGCGAGAAGGCGAAGACCTGGGTGCCGTGCACGGAGACGAGTTTGCCGTTCTTGTCCTTCGTCGTCGGCTCCACCGAGATGCCGAGCGAGCGGGCGCCTGCCTGGATGCTGGCGAAGTTCCCGGTCAGGCCGATGAACTGCGGGTCGATGCCCTTGAGCCACTTGCCCAGCTCGGCGGGGGTGTCGCGGCCGGGGTCGGTGGTGACGAACACGACCCTGAGGTCGTTCTGCTCGGCCTTGGGCAGCGCCTTCTTGGCGACGGCGATGTTGCTCATCGTCGTCGGGCAGATGTCGGGGCAGTGCGTGTAGCCGAAGTAGATCAGGGTGGGGTGGCCCTGCGTCTCCTTGCGGAGGTCGTACTTCTTGCCGTGCGTGTCGGTGAGGACCAGGTCCGGCTTGGCGAAGGGCTGGTCGAGCACGACGGCGGCCTTGCCCGAGTCGGACGCCCCCGAGACCATGCTGACCGGCGGCCGGTCGTCGTTCCCGCTGCCGCAGGCGGACAGGGCCAGGGTGGCGGCGGCGAGCAGCGCGGCCGTGGCGAAGATCTTCTTGCGCATAGAAAAATGTCCCAGATGTGAGAACTCCGGCGCGCACCGGGGTCGTACGAGAGCCTCGCACGCCCCGGTGCGCGGTGCGGAACGGTGGGGCTCAGACGGTGCGGCGGCGGCCCGCGAGGACGCCGTAGGCCACGCCGGCGGCGCCGACGACGATGCCCGCCGCGCCGAGCACGCGCGCGGTGGTGTCGGTGCCGGAGGGGCCGGAGTCCTCGGCGGCGGTCGCGGTCCGCGCCGTGTCGGAGGCGTCCTTGGCGTCGGCCGCGGCGTGGCCGCCGCCGGGTGCGGCGGACAGCTGCAGCACGGGCGCCGGGTTCTCCGGCTCGTCCTGGCCGGTCTGCGGCACCTCGATCCAGCGCACGACCTCCTTGTCGGAGTACGTCTGGATCGCCTTGAACACGAGCTGGTCGGTGTTGTCGGGCAGGGCGCCGACGGACAGCGGGAACTTCTGGAAGTACCCGGGCGCGATGCCCTTGCCGTCGTCGGCGGTCCAGGTGACCTTGGTGACCGCCTCGTCGATCACCTTGCCGTGCACGGTCAGCGGCTTGGCCGGCCTGGCCTTGGTGACCTGCACGGACCAGCCGGGGACGGGCTCGGCCATGACGGAGGCCAGCGGGTGGTCGGCCGGGAGGTTCACCTCGAGCCTGGTGGTCGAGGCGTCGTCGCGCTCGTTGGGGACCTTGAAGTCGACCACGGCGTAGCCGCCCTGGGCCGCGGCGCCCTCGGGCTGCACGGTGACGTGGGCGAAGGCGGGGGCGGACAGGGCGAGGACGGCCGTGCCCGCGACGGCGGCGGCCGTGATCACCCGGGTGGCCGCACGGCGCGAGGCGATGCGAGAAAGCTGCATGGCAGAAGCACTCCACTGTGAGAGTTCCGGTGAACGAGAGGTACGCGGGCGCGTGGCCGTGCCGTTCGTCCGGTCACGGAGCGCACGCGCGCGTGCCGCGCGACGGCGGCCTCTGCACACCGGGGTGGAGTGGTCGCGTCGCGTCAGGCGGCGAGGACGAGGGCGGCCGGCGGGCCGCGCCGGATCACC